>JAECRW010000015.1 GCA_016294985.1 Candidatus Sifarchaeum marinoarchaea
GTCCCCCTAGGAGCTTCAACTGCACTAATACCTTCTTCATGTTCAATTTTGTTAATTATTGGCAGCTGTTGTACGTCTGTTATTTCTGAACTCTCAAGAAGGAGTAATCCTCTAAAGATGCAAGCCAAGATTTCTATTAGTCTAAGAATATTCGAAAACAGGAGATTGTTTTCCCATCCACGAAAGTTATTAAGGAATTCATGCACTTCATAAGTGCCATATTCACTGACTACATGATTTCTGGCGATGGGTCCTACAATAAGGGTCACACCTTCTAAGGAAGAAAGTTTGATAGATTCCAATTTGATTATTTCAACGAAGTTATTGTAATCACCAGCATCAAAAGTAGCTAAGGTTCTTTTTTTCCCATCGGTAACCTTTATTGTTCCTTCGTTGAGATTAAATGCTCCATCTTTTTGAAGACCCATAAATATTGGATTGCTTAGTTCATATATGGACGACGATTCAGATGATTTGAACAGCCTTATTAATGAATAAAGACTCGATTTAATAATAGATAAACTACTTTTCATAGTCTTATGTAGAAATATCCGGTCTTTTTCAGTAAGGGATTTAGCCATACCACCGACTACACACGTGACAGGATGAACTGATCTTCCACCAATTGTCTCAACGACTTTTTTTCCAAGTTCTATCAACTTAAATGCATTTAAAGTCATTTGACGTGATATATCGTTTTTGTTTTTATTTTCCAAAGGTTTTAGCAAATCTGGTAGTGCTAAGAAAAAGAAATGAAGGGCATGTGATTTGATCGTTTCTCCAATCATCAATAATTGTCTAAGTTGAATTGCTGAGTTTGTTGGATATATATCAAATATTTTTTCTATAGCCTGACAACTGGCAATGATATGAGCAGCAGCACACACTCCGCAAATTTTGGGGACTAATCTTGGGACATCCTTGAGCTTTTTCCCGATGAGAACCTTTTCAATTCCTCTGAAATCTAACGTAGAAAATCGGACTTTAGAACTACCTTTTTTGTCTGCAAAAAGTTCTAATGTGCACTGTCCTTCAACTCTTGTTAATGGTTTTATGATAATTCGTTTCATGTTTCATTCAACCTTCACGTTGGGAGATCTGGGCGTGAAAATCTAAAAAATAGACCTTCATAAGTCAATAGATCATTGGAGACATCAAGAGATGCTAGGAAATTTATAATATTTGCTGTAAACTCCCGGGAAACAGTCCCCATACAACCCTCACAGGGCATATTTGACTCAATGCATTTAGCTTTACATCCGGCTCTTGTTATTGGACCGAGACAAAGAACATTTTCAAGTAACAAGCATTTTTTTGGAGGTTTATCAGGTAAAAGTTTCTTTATCTTCACTTTAGTTTTTAATCCATTTTCTGGTCTAAGCCCACATTCTGAGCATAAATTATTCTCAGGTAATATGATTTCTTCACCATTCAAAATCGCCATAAGTGAATTGCCAAGAAGTTCTGGTGGAGCCGGACATCCTGGAATAAACCCATCTAAATCAATTATTTGATTTACTGATTTCAATGGGATTTCTTTTACCATAGACGAAATGCCACCAAAAATAGAACACGTCCCAACGCTTATGACCTTCTTCGAATTTCGCCTAATTAGTTTCATGTCCTTAATTTGATCTTTTCTTGTGATGTACCCCTCTATTAAAGCAATATCACACTTTTCAATATCTATCGCATCTTTTATGAGTGGAAAGTATACAAACTCTACAGAATCAAATATATCTGGAAAAATCTCTAGTTCTATAATTGATGAAATACATCCTCCGCATGATGTAAATGAATTGATAAGGATCTTTGTCTTCATTATGCAACCTTCTTAATCTTCTTACAAGATTCATTTACAATACTTGCAAACTTATCTCCCTCAATTGCAGAAATAGAAATGACTTGGATCTTATTTTTTAGTTCAGGTAATATTTCTTTTAAGAGTTCTACCCTTTTTCCAATTTTAGATTTACCATCGATAAATTTACAGGAATTTTTATGACAACCTACAATTAGGACGGCGTCAAATCCACATTCAAAAGAATGCAAGATGAATTCAGAATCAATTTGTCCAGTGCATGATACTTTTACTATCAAAACATTTGGCGTGTATTGTATCTTTTTTAAGCCAGCAGCATCAGCAGCAGCATATCCGCAGGACTCACAGCAAAAAGCGATCACTTTGGTACTTCGATGAATTTTTGAATATACTTCAATAGTCTTTAGAAGTTGCGCAGTAGTATCAGTAATCAAGTCTATAGCATTCGTTGAACATACGGGGACGCACATACCACATCCTTTACACTGAAATTGGTCTATGTGTATTTTATTACCTTCTAGAGTAATCGCATTATAAGGACATTCACTTACACACACCCCACACAAACCACAACGATTAGGATCGATTTTTAAGCGGTAGGGTTCTGGTATCAAATACTCTTTCGATAATAGGGAGATCACTTTTATTGCAACTTTACTAGCATCTGAAATCGTTGATTGGTAATCCATAGGTCCAGTTACTGACCCACATCCATAAATACCTGAAGCAAGAGTACGCTTGTCCATGAAACCGTCATCATCTGGATAAAAATCAAGAAACTGCCTTAAATTAACTAAACTAGCATTTGGAATCATAATTACATTTAGAATGATCATTTCAGATTCATATTGGCGGTTATCAGCAATTATATACTTTTTTTTGCCTTTTACCTCTATTTTAAGGCCCTCTATAAAATGAGTTGCCCTATGGAGAGGATCATGTAAAGGTATTGAATTGCGAGGAAGTCTATTAATATCGTAGAATAGATTAATTTCACAATCAGGAATTCTCTTTTTTATTTCTCTGATGTATTTTTGTGCAAGAATACAACAGTATTTTGAACACTTATTAGTCCCATTTACGCATTGTATTATCGAAATGCTTTCTGGAAGGTTTCCATCGGATAGCTTGATTAAAGCACCTTTTGTTGGCCCATCAGATGATAAGATCCTTTCAAACTCAAAAGAGGTTATTATATCATTATCTGGGTCATGCTTAAGGAATGATAACTTTTTAAATAGTTCAGAACCAATAGCTATGATTTTTGCCCCTACGTGAATTCGTACTTCTTTTGCTGTCTCATCGAGGTTAATTGCATTATTTTTACACACATTTTCGCAGATCCTGCATGCTCGGCATTTTTCTATGTCCGTTTCATTAATTGCGGCAGCATAGGGATAACAATGTGCAAAAGGGATAAACACTACCTTCCTTTTATTTAGACCAAAGTCATATTCATTCTCCTTTTCAATTGGACAAATATCTATGCATCTTTCGCATCCAGTACATTTTTTCGGGTCGATATATCTAGGATGCGTCTTTAGTACCAATTCGAAATTACCAACGCTTCCAGAAATACTTTCAAGCGTCGTATTTGTGTAAATTTTTATATTTTTCTCTCTCACGACCTCTGATATTTTTTCTGAAAGAATACAGGTGGCACACTCTTCAATATCATGAATACTATTCCATCGTGCAACCTTTCCTCCGAGTGAGGGTGATTTTTCGATTAAATGGATTTCTAATCCAGCTCTTGCCAAAGCTAATGCTAAAGTTATGCCAGCAATCCCTCCTCCTATAATACCCACACTTTTTTGTGTTTTTATCTTTTCGCCGAGCGGAATTTCTTCTTTTAAAATAACTCGATTTACTGCCGCTTCTATCAATATCTTTGCATTCTCAGTAGCCGTTATTGGATCAAATATATGAACCCATGCACATTGTTCTCGAATATTAGCAATTTCGATATTTTTCCATACATCTTTCTTTAAGAAATTAGTAAATATATCTTCAAAGATTCTTGCATGAGTTCTAGGCGAACAAGCAGCAATTACAATCTTATTAACAAAATTATCATTGTACCATGTTTCTATTAATTTCAAGTTCTTTTCTTGACATAGATTTTCAAATATCTGAACTGAAACAACATTTCTTAATTTCAAAACAAATTTCTTTATTGAATCGATATCTAATACGTCCGCTATTTCATTTGCACAAAGACAAATCAAGATCCCAATTCTGATAATACTTGGCCGTCTTATTTCTATACTTTCTATATCCTCACCACTAAGTATACTTTGGCTATGTTTCATTATTTTTATTGCCAAATGTCCTTGTTCTGTAAGGCGATATGCTTTTACATCTTTTTTTATCAGATTTCCTAGCTTTTTAAGATGAAAAGTCAAGCGTCCTGTTGCGTCCAAGTTCAGTAAATTCAAAAGTGACGTAAAGTGAATTAATTTTTCTTTCTCAAGAAGTAAAAGTATTTTTCTTCGAATTGGATGCGCTAAAATTGAATACAAATCCACTGTGTTTTCCTTCTATTGATTTCTGAAAAGAGTTAATTATATTTAATTGTTAATTATATTTAATTATACGATTTATATAAAAAACTATTGTCAAAAAAATCGTGGTATTTTTTGACAATTTTTCTTTGCTAAATTAAAAAAATAAGCAAATTTGTAAGTGGATGAAATCACAGATTTCTGTATTATGAATGTATTTTTTTAGATAATTTTTGTTTACGTATTTTAGACAAATCAATTTTTAGGCAAAATTATATTCATCACCATAGATCGTATAATTGAAAACAAGAGAACCAATACAAGAATTTACCTAAAAATTAAGAACGCATTTATCATTATCTAAAATTACATAGTAAAAATTTGGTTGGAGAAGAAATCGATTGAATATTATTGAAAAATTGATTTGGAGGTGAATGAATAAAGCCCAATACTGATGTAATAGGGTGGTATTCTAAAATAAGCGAATGTGTACATTGTGAAAAATCAATCGAATTTCCAAATCTGTATAAATATGAAAATTGTGGAAAACTTGTATGTACCAACTGTGCCCATTATATTGCCATATACGATGCAGCGCAGAACAAATATAATGGCAGACGTGTTTGTAAACAATGTGAGCAACCCGCTATTACATTGGCAGAAGTGAAACGACTCGTAGCAGTTTATTGGATGAAACGAACAAATAATAACATGAACATTAGACACCCAGAGGCCTCCGTCTAATCTCAGCATGTTGACGTTTGAAAAACAGCTTAAGCAAATTACAACCTCACAGCGCCATTTGAAAATTCCCACACCAATTCTTACACCAATAATTTTTTTCATAATTACCGCTAAGATACATTAATTGAAAAAACCCAGCGGCGTTTGTGTGCCAATCGAATCTAAATCATTTAAAGATATTGCGTTTTTCTCTTAAACGTTCCTGATTTAATAATAAAATGAAATAAAGAAGTGGTGAAAAAAAATGTTGTTTGAAATCCCTAAACTGAAGTATTTAAAAACTTTCATAATTTCAGAACATAAAATCTTGCGTTTAGTTCAGAAGGATAAAAAATACGTCATTGAACTAATCGGGAATGGATATTCAGTTAAACTCTCAGCGGGAAAAACATTAAAAAGTGCAGAAAAACTTTGTAAAGACCTCATCAAATGGATAAAAGCAGGAAGAAGTGCACTTGAACCATTTTGGTTTTAGATACATAAAAAGAGTAGTTATGACATGTCAGCTAGGTACAAGGAATTTTATTGTGAGAAATAGCACTTTATATCCGTAAGAGATCAAGATAGAGAACCTACAGCAGCGGGTAACTTGAAAATGAAAGGAATTAATGTTATACCAAAAGTTCTTGTATGTGGTGGAGGAATAGCGGGTATTATAGCGTCGCTTCGTGTGGCAGAATATGGATTGGACTGTTATCTTATAGAAAAGAAGCCAAGCATAGGCGGTCACATGATACAATACCCAAAAGTTTTCCCCACTCTTGATTGTTCGCAATGTATCTTAACTCCTAAGTTAGGAGATATTCGTAATAATGAAAATATTTACCTTTTAACCTTATCAGAAATAGAGGATATCGCTGGAACATTGGGAAACTGGAAGGTAAAGATAAGACAAAAACCTCGATATGTTGATATTGAAAAGTGTACTAACTGTGGAGATTGCTTTAAAGTATGTCCTGTTGAAGTGCCTAGTGAATTTGACGAGGGACTAGGGACAAGAAAGGCAATATATAGACCTTTTCTTCAGGCAGTTCCCAATGCTGCAGTTATTGACGCAAACGTATGTACTGATTGTGGGCTTTGTGAAATTGTGTGTCCTGCAAATTCAATCATTAGAGATGATGAAGAAAAAATTTTAGAGGTAAATGTGGGTGCAATAATTATAGCAACGGGTTTTGATCTTTATGATCCCAGCGTTTTAGTAAGTTATTTCTTCAAAAAGCATCCAAACGTCTTAACATCGCTGCAAATGGAACGAATGCTAGATATTACAGGGCCGACAAGCAGCCGCGTCATTCGCCCAAGTGACGGAAAAGATGCAAGGAAAGTCGCCTATGTGCTCTGTTGCGGATCAAGGAATGCAAAAGCAAAAGGAAATAATGATGGTGTCCCATATTGCTCTACCGTATGCTGTCTTTATGCTCTGAAACAGGCTATACTCCTAAGAAAGTTCGCGATTGACGTTTGGATTCATTACATTGATATTCGAGCATCAGGGACAAGATATGAAGATTTTTATCACCATGCACAAACATCAGGGATAAATTTCATCAAAGGCAAAGTATCTGAAATCATGCCTACTCCAGAGGGTAATAGACTCCTAGTACGAGCAGAAGATGAACTAATAAATCGAATTGTTGAGAATGATGTGGATCTTGTGGTTCTCTGTCCACCAATCATACCGAGTAAAGGGACAGAAGAATTGGCACAAAAATTAAACGTTCCGTTAAATGAATACAAATTCTTCTTGGAGAATCATCCAAAATTAGATCCGCTAGCAACAAAGCAGGAGGGTATTTTCGCTGCAGGAATGGCTAACGGACCAAAAGATATACAAACCACGGTTATAGAAGCAGAAGGAGCTGCCATTAAGGCTGTAAATTTTGTGCTAGCGAAAAAGTGCAAGAAAGCGTTCGCTGAAGAAACTGCCACTCGCCCAGAAGCGATGAAAACTGAAGTTTCTGAGGCAGAAGTAGTTGAAATAAAAGCCGCAAATCTTGTAGGAGTTAATAAGGGGAGGACCGTACAGAGATGACTTATTGGGGTTTTTTCCCAAAAAGAAGTGGAAAGACCTCCAAAATACCATTAAAAAAAGTTGTAAGAATTCTAACCGAGGTCTATGCTGATGCTATGCATGAAAAAAACAACACCGTAGAGGGGGTTAACATGGACGAATGTTGCTGGCTTAGTTATTTAATAAAAAAGTCTTTAGAAAAACACAAATCGTGGAGGGAATTGTGGAAGTAAAGTGTCCTACTAAGAGGTTCATCTAAATTCTGAACGGGAAAATTCTCAAAAAAAGCAGAAAAACGCTGCATAAACCTCTTCACAAAGGTTTAACGAGGAGATGGTGAATATAAAACGTTTTAATTTTAGTTACATGCAAAGAAGACTTGCACAAACAAACCAGAAAGAAGAGCGAATAAGAAGAATGCCTGGAGTACGCTATTGTTTATATAAGTATGGAACGAGTTTTCCGATAAGAAAACGCAAAATTCTATAAAACGGGGTCAGTTAAGAATCACTTTTAAGCACTTGTTAGTTAGAAAAGATTTAAGATCGATATGATTACCATTTACAGATTTATCTATACCGATTCAATGTTTGTTTTTCTTTAATAATCTGAAACGAATTTTAGAAGAATAAGGATAAAGGAGGAAGAATAATAACTGATGAACGCATTTTAAATGCCACTTTACCTGACGTCCCTCAACTGATGAAGAAATGGTCGCACAGAAAACCCCCCATGAATTTCGAATGGTGGGGGCCAACCCCAAAAGAATCAAGGAGAATTAGAATCTCAAAGCGTAAAGATTTATACGATAAGAACATGTCGCTAAAGGATGCTGTGAGTAAGTTTATTGTTAGGCTCGGTAAACGTAATAAAAGGAGTTTAAACATAGGGATCGGAGGCTTCGTAAATACTAGATTACCAGTGGCCATAACGCACGAGATGATAAGACAAGGAGGCATCAAAGATATAACGCTATCCTATCAATCCTGCGGTTACGTTCAGGATATACTGATTGGTGCAATGTTGGTTGACGAGAATCACATAAGCATTAGGCGAATAGAGCAGGCCTGGGCTGGGCACGAGTTGCTAGGCTTAGCTTCATGCTTTAGATACGCCATAGAGAATAGTCTTATAGAGATCGACGACTATTCGAATTATGGCATGTCGGCCAGATTCAAAGCAGCTGCTATGGGTACATCTTTCATACCTGTAAGAGATCACGGAGGGAGTTCGATGCAATATGTGAATAAAGGTATTGCTATTAGATGTCCCTTCTCTGGTGACAATGTTTACCTTTTGCCCGCTTGCCATCCTGACGTTGCTATTATACATGCCCAAGTGGCGGATAGTTATGGAAATTGTAGGATTTTCGGTCAACTCTGCACTTGTTCTGAATTAGCACTTGCAGCCAATTATAATATTGTAACCTGCGAGACACTAATACCTAATGAGAATATAAGACGATATCCGAACCTCACAGAGATACCTTGGTTTGCAGTCGATGCTGTGGTCGAACAGCCTTGGGGAGCCTATCCAGTAACTTGTTGGGGCTTCTACTGGTACGATATAGAGCACCTAAAGGAGTGGATAAGCGCTGGTAAGGAGTTCAGGAAGACAGGAAAGATAGCTCCATTGGAGGAGTACCTCAATAAATATATCTTCGAATGCCAAACTTTCGATGACTGCATTAGTAAAATACCTTACAAGAGACTCAGGAGGCTGATAGAGTTAGACGGACATCAGCCCATAACAGTGTGAGGTGAGGTGAAATGGTAGAATATAATGCCTATGAAATGATAGCATATACGAGTTCTAGGCTTTTGAAGGACAAGACAACTGTATTTATTGGAACAGGGCTTCCAATGATCGCTGCTATTCACGCTCAAAAGACTCATGCCCCGAATATAGTACTCCTATTCGAGGCCGGTTCTCTTTACCCCATAATGGAATTAGGTCTTCCTATTTCGGTGGGTGATACTAGGGTTGGTGTTAAATCTTGCGTTATGAAAGGCCTATGTATGGCTTTTGAACTCACTCAGAGGGGCTTCATTGATTACGGCTTCATAGGAGGAGCGGAGATAGATCAATATGGCAATGCGAACGCTACGATGATAGGAGAAGATTACTCCCACCCAAGCGTGAGGTTCCCAGGAAGCGGCGGTGCTGGACATATGGCGGCTAACTGTGAGAGAACCATATTCATCATGCCGCTAGAGAAAAGGAGATTCTGTAAGAAAATAAATTTCGTGACTAATATAGGATACGGTGATGGATCTGCGGATTACAGGAAACGTGCTGGCGTCCTTGGCAAAGGACCATGGAGAGTAGTGACACATATAGCTGTCTTTGGCTTTGACGAGATTACTAAGAAGATTATGTTGTTAGAGGTGGCTCCTGGTTACACAGTTGATGACATACTGGATAGAATGGACTTTGAGCCTCTTATACCGAATGAGGGCATCAAGCCCATGTCTGAGCCCATGCCTGAAGACTTGAGAATAATAAGGGATATAGACCCAGAGGGGCTATTCCTAAAGAGGAAGGTAGAGGAATAGACACGTAAGCGAAACTGTAACTTATCTCTTTTAGATTCTATTAACTAAAAAGTGATGACCTGTATATGGCAAACAATTTTGTGACGGTTAGAGGAATAAAATGTTATGTCGAATACGGCACACTAGACCTTCACGGTATAGGAATTACTGATATCATCGAGATCAAGGGGTTAGAGCACACCAAAAATCTCCAAATACTAGACCTTAATGATAATCTAATAGAAGAGATTAGTGGGTTAGAGACACTCACTTATCTCCGAACACTAGACCTTAGGAATAATGAGATAAAAGAAATCAAAGGATTGGAGACACTCACACACCTCCAAACACTATATCTAGGTGGTAATCCAATAAGAAATAATGAACAGCATTTAATAAGGGAAAGAGCTTAGGAAATTGTGAGATACTGTGAAGAAAAAGTGGAAATGATAAACGAGAGACTGAAAGACCTCTAATTGCATTTTCATTAAGGTAGAACTTCAATTTTTGGAGATAGCGGTCTCAAATTCTCCGCAAATAATGAGTCTGTAATCAAAATTATTGAACTATCAAGAGTTCTCCATAATACCTCGTCAGTTGTGTTATCTCAATAGCAGTGCTCATAGAAATGTACCCCAATATTCTGATAATACATATAATACTTTATTTAGTATATGAGAACTTGATTTTAGGTGAAATGAAAGCACTTTAAGAGGCTAGGAGAATTTGATAGGCGACAAGGAAGATATGCAACAAAACCAGAGCCTAGAGTCAAAATCAGAGTCAGAACCAGAATCAGAACCAGAATCAGAACCAGTAATTGCACCACTTAAAAGTTCAGCGCCTGATTTTGATTTTAATTTAAAAGAGCTAGCAGGTTCAATGGGCGATTTTGGAACTCTGGTCCCATTAGCTGTTGGCTACATTGTTATTGTAAGATTAAATCCCGCTGGTTTTCTTGTTATGCTAGGTTTAACCAACATCATTCTGGGTTTGGTTTATAAAATTCCAATGCCTCTTCAACCCAAAAAAGTAGTCGCTGGAGCGGCTATAGCCCAAAAGTGGTCGCCAAGTTTAGTTTATGGCACAGGTCTATCCCTAGGAATAACTTGGCTCGGTCTTTCCTTCACTAAACTAAAAGGGGAGCCTTTAATAGAGAAAATTGCAAAATATACACCAGAATGCGTTATCAGAGGCATTCTCTTAGCACTAGGAATAAGTTTAGCGATTACTGGTTTTGAAATGATGGTGTCAGGACTAGTTTTTGGCATTATCTCGATTATTCTGATAATCTTGTTAAGAAATAACAAAAAAGCACCCGCAGCACTAGCATTGGTGATTCTTGGGCTTGTGGTTATGGCTTTTCAGGGACAATTATTTGGAGTGATGAGTTTTAGTTTTACATTGCCACCCTTCATAGTTCCATCAATCGAAAGTATGTGGCGGGGAATGATCTTAGCGGGAATCGCCCAAATTCCGTTAACTATAACGAATGCTACGATTGTTGTGGCTGCTTTAATTAAAGATTATTTCCCAGAAAGGGCAGTTAGTGAGAAAAAAATTCTTCTTAATCAAGGTATAATGAACGTAACAGCCCCATTCTTCGGCGGTTTTCCTATGTGTCACGGAGGAGGAGGATTAGTTGCGCAATATTCCTTTGGCGCTAGGACTGGTGGGGCAAATATTATGGAAGGGTCAATTGAGATGATTTTAGGCTTGTTTTTAGCGGGTTCAATTGTTGACTTGTTTTCAGCATTTCCGATAGGGATAATTGCGGCGATGTTAATTTTTGTGAGCTTTCAGTTAGTTAAATTCATCAAGGATGTTAAGATAAAAAAAGACATAGTTATAATGCTCATAACGGCGATTTTATCGGTGGTCACGAACATGGCAATAGGATTTATTACAGGGGTAATTATTTTTCATGCTTTAAAGAAAGCAAAAATTCTAGAATGATTTTTCTAAAGCAAGGCATCCTCAAGTTCTTCTTTTAAACAAAAGTCAAGTTCTCCGTTATAGTTTGATGTGTCTCAAAGCGTGCTTATCTCAATTTACCTGTTCCCCACGGTAGATTCTACCATAAACGCTTAGGAAAAACCTATTTTCAGATAGAATCGATCATCTGAATCGAAGATGTAATACCGAATCTTGTTAGCCATATGACACTCTAGATACTGTCACAACAGCAATAATAATGAGTTTAGAAGACGTAGTATCACCAAGAGAATTCCTGCTAAGACGAAAACTGTTCAAGGGAAGAATCCTCTCAGTTGAATTGCTTTTGCAAGCCGGTCTATTCCATTTTCGTAGGCTGCCATCCTCATTGTTATTTCCTCCTTTACTGCACGTTTCAAAACCTCATCATACGATTTTAATATGACATTTTCAAGTTCTTTGTTGACTTGTTCTTCTGGCCATAGGTATGCTTGAGTATCCTGCACCCATTCGAAGTAACTAACAACAACGCCACCAGAGTTAGCTAGAACATCTGGTATAACAAATATTCCCTTTTCGTTGAGCACTTGATCTGCCTTTGGCGTTGTAGGACCATTTGCAGCTTCAATAATCACTTTAGCTTGTATTAAATCTGCGTTTTTTTCTGTCAGTTGGTCTTCAAGTGCGGCAGGTATTAATAGGTCTACTTCCGATTCAAATAGTGCTTTATTTGCTTCGTTCATATCTTCAATAAAGTGTGTGTTTTCAAATTCAGACCAAACTTTCCCATCATAAGAATGTTGAAAGAGCCGTGGAATGTCCAATCCATTCTTGTCGAAATGTCCGCCGGCAGTTGTTGAAATACCAACTATTTTACAGCCCATTTCGTAAAGGAATTTGGCAAGCCCTGATCCTACCTTTCCAAATCCTTGAATAGCTACCCTTGGATGATTACGTATGCCTAAATGCTCTAGTGTTTTTTGTGTTACGAACGCTACACCTTTTCCTGTTGCGTATCTTCTGCCTAACGATCCTCCGATTTCAATCGGCTTTCCTGTAACAACACCTGGAACCGCATATCCTTTGAAAATAGAATAGGTATCCATTATCCAAGCCATAACTTTTTCGTCAGTATAGACATCTGGAGCAGGGATATCTTTCTCCGGGCCAATCATCGGGAGAATCATATAAGTATAACGTCGTGTAAGTCGCTCGATTTCGTCTCGTGACATTTTTTTGGGATCACATTTGATTGCTCCTTTAGCTCCTCCAAAGGGGATATCTACTACCGCACATTTCATTGTCATCCAGCCGGCGAGGGCTATTGTTTTATTGAGCGTAACATCAGGGTGATAGCGAATGCCTCCCTTACTCGGTCCTCTAGCATCATTATATTGGATGCGGTAGCCATCATAGATCTGATATTCTCCATGGTCATCTAAAAGTCCTACGGAGACGTGAAGTGTCCGCATAGGTTTTCGAAGGAATTTATGAATATTTGGATCTAAATTTAATCGCTTAGCGGCTTCATCTAATGTCTCCAAAAAATTCGCAAGTGTGTCCTCCTCTTCACTCATATGCATGCCTCAGTTCTTATAGTAAATCACAGGACTTTTACAAGAAAGCCCTCCTATAACTTCAAAAAGCGATACATCTTTATAGATGGGCTCTCTACCTACTTGTTTTACCTTGAATTTAAGGTCATAAAGTCCCCGTTCCCCATATCAGAAATGATTGCGACTATACCAATGTGAAGTATTTACAAATGTAAATAGAGCATTCTGCTTTAAAAATTTTTTTAATCTAATATCGCACCTTAAACACCGAAGAAAACTAAGAAAAGTGCTGAATTGTGCCTATATAATTAGAAATTCTTCTGATTCATAGCGATAGATCTCAAAAATTCTTGAGAATCATAGTAAAAGTTGATTACGGAGAAAACGTCGTAATTCCAAAAGTCTATTTCTCAAACGTAAACATAAAAAAAGAGAAACCTGCTTAAGTCATCTATGTAAATTGTACTATACAAGTTGAAGAGTGTATTTAAAGTTCTTATTGGGCTACGGAAAAAGCCCTCTCGTCTTAATCGCGTCAGACACTCGCTCTACTGCAAGAACTTGAGTTGCAGTTCTCATGTCGAGTTCTTTTTCTTTGGCTACGGTAAGGGCGTCTCTGAATCCCCGTTGCATGATTTTTTCTAAGCGGGTGATAATTTCATCTTTAGTCCATAACCAAGTAGTCAGGCTTTGAACCCATTCGAAATATGAGACCGTCACACCACCGGCATTTGCCAATATGTCAGGAACAAGGAAGATACCTCGTTCATATATTATCTTATCCGCTTCAACAGTGGTAGGACCGTTTGCAACTTCCAAAACAATTTTTGCATTTATATTTGCCGCATTTTCTTCTGTTATTACATTTTCAAGTGCGGCGGGTATTAACACATCACATTCAAGTTCTAAGAGTTCAGCATTAGAAATTGTTTCACATCCTTCGCAACCGACTACTGTACCGGTCTTCTCTTTATATTCCAGAAGTTTTTTTGGGTTGAGCCCCTCTTTATTATATACAGCTCCTTTAGAATCAGAGACGGCAATGATTTTAGTTCCTACTTTATATAAGAACTTTGCAGCTACAGATCCGGCGTTTCCAAAACCCTGTATTGCACACGTTACATTGCTTGGGGACATGCCAAAATGTTTCAATGATTCAAACAAAACAAACGCTGCTCCGCGACCAGTAGCAATATTGCGACCTAAAGAGCCACCTATGTTTAATGGCTTACCTGTGACCACTCCTGGTACACTATACCCTTTTAGCATGCTGTATGTATCCATAATCCATGCCATTTCACGAGGCCCAGTATACACATCTGGTGCAGGGATATCTTTATCTGGACCTATCAACGGGAGAATCATCGCCGTAAATCGTCGCGTCATACGTCTGAGTTCATTTTCAGACATTTCCTTTGGATTGCAAGCTACTCCTCCCTTGCCACCTCCAAAGGGAAGCCCTACAAGGGCACATTTCCATGTCATCAACATGCTTAAGGCAATTACTTCATCTAGAGTCACGTCTGGATGATAACGAATGCCGCCCTTTGCTGGTCCTCTTGCAGTTGAATATTGGCATCTGTATCCCGTAAAAACCTTAGTTGTTCCATTATCCATATGAGTTGGTATACTGACAATAAGCACTCTTTCGGGTTTCTTGAGCATTTCATGAATCCATTGGTCAAGTTCCAAGACTTCTGCGACGTTTTGTAATTGAATTAAAGCATTATCAAGCATGCGAATATTTTTTTCTGGCATTAATTTCACCTTGACTGCCATTTTTAAGATAACAAAATGGATAATTATTAATTACAAATCTTCTTTTTATTATTCTTGATTGCGTCAATATTTGACTGCTTTTCTTGATAGTATTTTACAACATCTTGTGCATTTTCCCTTATGAAATACTTCTCATCATCTTCATTTTATGCTCCTCATGATGACTTAATGCTAAATACAGCTTCTTATGCCATTATTACGACCCCTAGCTCAAGCGTATCGTGAATAAGATGCGTTTGTGCGATTTTTGAAGTGCTCTACCAGTGAGACCTAACGGTATTCTAGGGGCGGCAATCAATGTATCCTCTGAAAAAGTTCGTTATTGCCTCATCTGCGCCGAAAAAGTTTAGTTCGTGAGCTAAGTTCTTAGCATCGGCAAGAATATGTTCACCTTGGACTTTCAATGAATGATCGTGGATGCAAACGTGTTGATAAACGACTACCTTTTCAATGCCGGCTTTTTTAGATGGAAACGTGACTCATTAAACTAGATTCTTCAAAATTGTAGAAAAAGAAATGAAAAAGAGTATAGTTGATGTCACCAGCCAGCAAAGCGTGCGATTTTTTCGTCAGAAACTTTGCCTTCTTCAACGTCTTTAATTGATTGATTAATGATATCAACCGCTTTATCACAATGCTCTTTGTTAATTATGAGCGGAGGCGTGATTTCTATTGTGTTTGAGTGAACACCCACGTAGATTAAAATCAAACCAAGTTCCCATGCTCGATACATGACTTTAGCACATTCTAATGAGGCAGGTTCTTTTGTTTTTTGATCTCTGACCAACTCAACGCCAATAATCAGTCCTTTTCCACGAACGTCTCCAATCAAACTACGTTCTTCTTGAATTTCGCTTAGTCGTTTTATCAAATAGTCTCCCATTTCTGCTGCATTCTTTGCAAGATTTTCTTCTTTAATCACTTCTAAAGTAGCAAGTGACGCTGCCGCTGATACAGGATGCCCACCTGTTGTCAAAAGATGTCCTGCAACCAAAGAGTCTAAGATTTCTTCTGGAGCAACACATGCGCTTATTGGCATTCCATTTGCCATAGGTTTCGCCATAGTAATTATGTCAGGTTTGATATCGTAACATTCAATTCCAAACATCTTACCGGTTCTACCAAACCCATGTTTAACTTCATCAACTGCGAATAAAATACCGTATTTCTCACAGAGTTCTTTAAGTCCTTTTAGGAATTCAGGTGGAGGAGGAATATCACCGCCATCAGATTGGATTGGCTCAATTAATAGGCATGAGGTGTCATCAGGGGGACAAATAGTTGTCATTACCTGATTTTCTATGAAATCAACGCATTGAAGACCACATGCTGGACATTCAAGATCTTTGCCAAAGGGACATCTGTAACAATAGGCATATGGAACCTTGACAACATTTGGTAAGCCTAAGATCTCTGTTTGAGCCGTATGACCAGATAAAGTATAAGAGCCCATGGTCTGTCCATGATACGCTGCCATAAAGCTCATAATTCGTCTTTTTTTTGTAGCATATGGAACAAGTTTGTAAATAGTCTCATTGGCGTCAGAACCAGATAAACCGAACCAGACCTTTTTTGTCCAGTCACCTGGCGTTATTTCAATAAGTTTTTCAGCTAATTCTACTACAACTGGGTTACTATGCAAGGTAAAGCAGTGATGACTTAGTTTTTCGACTTGGTCCTGGACTGCCTTTACTATTTTGGGGTGTCCATAGCCCGCAATTGCAACAGCAGCACCAGCATTGAAATCAAGATACTCGTTGCCGTCAGAGTCATATAAGTAAACACCTTTCCCAGATTCGATAGAGAGCGGGTAAAATCGTATATGAATTGCTGATCCAATGGCTTTTTCATCTCTATCAATCACATCAAAAGATTTTGTAACGTTTTTTTCCATTTTTGACACCTTTTAAGCTTTCCTATCCATTAGAGATACCTCTTTATGTCTTTGACATATAAAAAATTATGGCTTCTGTGCGTTTTCAGATTCGTACCTATTATTACTGGTTATGTGCGCCGAAAAAGATTTTCCAATATACGCTGGAGATATCACTTTATTCTTTCATTATATAAAAATTATAGCATCTATGCGCTCTTAGAAACATGATAGCGTTTTGTGTTCTCCTTCCGAAAGAGTAAAACGTGAACTACTCCACCCTTACGAATGGATTTTCCTGCGAGTCCTCCCAACCCTTACGGGAACTTTCGTTTTACGTTTGTCTGTCTGTCGCAGATTACCAAGAAATTCTTGGTAGCCCGTCCACAGGGCATT
>JAECRW010000001.1 GCA_016294985.1 Candidatus Sifarchaeum marinoarchaea
AATACTACGGGTTCAAGGTGCAAATTGTTTAGTTTAGCCATTATCGAGGATCTGCGGGCGTATAAGCCTTTTAACCGTCTGTCGCGTGTATCATGTTCCTTTATTTCATTGATTTTCTTGTTAATGACTTTTAGTTGCTGTGTCATGCGTTTCCGTCGTTTTTCCAACCAGGTCTTTTGTTGTTCCAGTTTTGCTATGTTGTCACTCAAGATAGTGCCAACATAGGGATTGTTATGACACAGACTCATCAAACACTGCTGGAGGGTTTTGCCCTCGCCGAAGCGTTCTGCCATATAATCCTCACCATGAAACAACAGGTTATAGCAAATTCTTTTCACGCGGTTATAAATGGTGAAGATCTCATGGAGCTGGTGTTCTTGTGTCGCATCTGGATAGATTCTGAATTTGATGGTCTGCATCATCGTGATCGACTTCTTCCATACATGTTATTCATTGTCTTTAATAAACTCCACGCGTTTAAGGCTTAAGCTGCATCACATCATATAATTCTTCATCTGTCATAGGCCACAGCCTATAAAATATTAGGAAATGACTAAATCGGAATTAAATGACAGAGAAGATAGACATTTCTTTTGGAGACAGTCTCTCCCTGTAGAAAAAGCGGAAGATTTTACTATAAATTATTTAAAGAACCCGACGATCTTTAAATCATAGATCTTTTAGGGCTAAGTAAACGTTTGATTTCATATTCGAACTAAGAATAACTGAAGTTAAACGTTCTTTCAAATAATGTGAAGTGATCAGATGACATGCGATCAATATGATGCTCAAGCAGGTCTTTGTAAATTGCTAGACTTTAAGTTTTATGAAGGCATGGATCGCCCATGTGAATATGTAAAAGATCCCGCAGTCTGCCCTGTAGCAAACATGAAAGGGTAGTCAACCTCTTTTCTTTTTTATTTTTAATATCGACTTGTAAATTCGTTTATACTTTCAGCGTATGTTTGCTATTTAATAGATTCGCGTCTTAATGCAGTTATTCTTGGGGGAGAATGGGCATTCAATTTTAGTAATGTTTCAGTTCCAATAACTTTAAGCCCATGACACACATGAGGTGGGACTTTTATCACATAGGGAGCTTCTATGTCATATGATTCTTCCTCTACGGTCATGATTGCTTTGCCTTGTACGATATAACTGAGTTCCTCTTCTTCATGATCATGTATTTCGAAACTTGTACCTGGTTCAGCTTGAAGTAACGAGAGTGAAACATTTTCTCCAGAAGCTAAAAGTTTGACAATTACTCCTTCTTCTTTTTTTGATCCTTTAATTTCATCAACTTTTAATAAAACAATTTCAACTTTTCTCATTTGTTATTTTCTCTCCTATCGAATCTTAAAAACGATCTTTTCATAGCCACCAACGCGATCACCTTTTTTGGCAGTCATAATTATCTTATTATCGATTATCTTGAATGAAAGCAAACTCTCCACCTCGATGATCTCAGAACCATAAGGGAAATGATATTTAATTTGGAAATCATAAGGAGCGATCTCATCTTCCATATAGAATTCAATAGCATTATTTCCTTCTTGGAGTTTGCAGCGGATTATTATCATAAAATTGAGCTGGGGATATTCTGGTAATCCATCTTTGAATTTAAGCTCCACTTCCCTTAGTTTCATGCGTTTTTCTTCGTAGTTTACTAATACTGTATCTTGATCCAGATAGAACTGCATATTATCCTTTATTTTGTTCATTTCAGTATCATAGTTTTCTGATGCACACAATTTCTGATAAACGTATTCTCCATCAAGATAAGTATAAACAAGCAATTCTGTAATTCCGTTTTTACTTACGTAAAAGTCAGCTTCTGCATTCAAAGGAATTTCACTTATTTCATCAAAACCGCTTACGTCGTTTGCGTCTTCTAGAGGCGGTGGCTCTTCATCCAATAAAATCTACTTCCTTTTTTGTAATGCGTTAATTTTGATATCAGAATATCTTGAATTCATTTCAGATTACTTCTTATTAAAAAATAAGCTGTCCCGAAAACATCAATTCATGGGCCGTCGTAATAGAATTAAGTAAGCGATGAAAGGAATCCCTTAAAGACATCGCCAACAGATTTTAGGAAGGTATGTTTGATTTTACTGGTATCCTCAATTTCATCTAAGCGTTTAATCCTCCAACTTAATGGTGGATGCGGATCTAAACGAATCCAATCGAGGAAAGACCATGAAATTCCACCTTTCCTAATTAGCCGTCTGAATCCAATTTTTCTCAAACTGTTTGCCATAATTTTCGGTTCTTTAAGATACACTGCCGCCTCTAAATCACTCTTAGCCTCAAAGAATTTGCCGATGAAAAACGTTAAACCCAGAAGTGCCATGAAATAGATAATGAATAGGCTTTGTATTATAGCCGCGATTTGTGGAAGAAAAGTCAATGCGTAGACGCGTATTATGTATTCAATTGAGAGTATGAAGAAGAGAATAAAGGGATCATGTCCTTTAAGATGACTGACTTCATGTCCAATAACCTGGAAAAGTTCGTTTTCATCTAATTGAACTATAGCACCTGTGGTTACAAGCATTGTTCCTCTTTTCGGGCTTAGTCCTGTTGCGGCTGCATTGGCAGCCATCTTATTACTTACGACTATTGATGGAATTGCCACATTAAACTTAGAGCAAGCCTTACTAACAAGATCATATAGATTAACCGTTTTAACAATGAGGTTTTGCGGTGTACATTGGATTCCATATTTTGCAAAGACAGGGTGTGCATTATCGCAAGTAATAGGCTCTCCTACAGCTAATGTGTTGTCATAGATTTCTTTTCGGATTTTTGGGAGTTTTTTACGATGTTGTTTTCTTATTGTATCTGCTTCTTCTTCAGTCAGAGTGTATTGAAGCACTATAACTTCAGATCTATCCTTCGTAATTCGCCAATCGGACGTTCTTGCAATAAGCCTTCCAGAATACCCTACTACCAGCAATTCGGCTACAACAATCACAATCGGTGAGAGTAGCGCACTCAATTGTTGCCCAAATAGAGCGTTAAACAGAAGGAATGTTGCTCCAGCAATTATTATGAAAAAAATAAATAAGGTTATCATGGAATCTGCAAAAAGCTTTTCAATAATACCTCTTCCATATCGTTGCGCCGTAACTTTTTGACCTGGAATAAAGGCAAGATACATCGTATACTGTCTGGCGTAGTCCTCGAAGAGTTGAATATTAAGGAGGATATTATCTTGTATATCTTTTATTAACTCCTCAGAAATTTCCGGCGTGCTACGAGTCATAATCACATGAATTGGGCGACCTCGCTCCGTAGAGGCTTCTATGGTTACATCTATATGCTCAGATGACTTAGGTAGATACGCACTAAAGATAAGATAATACCGTTGATCAATGTTAAATCGTCGTACATGTTCTACTCTTCGAAAAGCACGAAGCACATAATAGTTCTCCAGAAATTCTGGAAGATAGCGCAGATATCCAGGCGTGGTTTCAGTAGCTACACTAAAATGAAATTCACCTTCTTGTTGAGTGAGCGTCATAAAACTAGCCTCAGCTATAGTTCATAGCGATACTCATTTATAAAAGTTGCAATTGCGGCTTATCGTGGTCATTTGTCTTTTTTAATAAAATAGATTTTATGCACGTATTTTCTTTTTAGAGAATCTCTTCTCTAGGATATCTTGTCATCATAACAATTAGTGAAAGAAAAAGTTCAATCAAAAAAAGAAATTAAAAAAGGAATAAAAAGAGGCTATAAATCCTTAGGTGGCATTGGTATGTAGTTCTCTTTCATCAACAACTGAGTGATTTCTCTTGATTCTTTGATTATTTTTGATGCACGATCCCAGAGTTCTTGTCGTGTTCGTTTGACCCTAGCAATTCCTTGTTCCATAGCTTTTAGTGCAACAGCGGCTGCCTCACGTGGAAAGACCTCCCATTCGTCCATGTTAGGCACTATATAACCTTCGCTGAGTCCTTTATCCTCTGCTGTTTTTGCAATCTCTAGAGCAGCGGCGATAACCATTTCATCGGTAATTGTTTTCGCCTTAACATCAAGGGTTCCTCTGAAAATTCCAGGGAAGCCTAAGCTATTGTTGACTTGATTTTCGAAGTCAGATCGGCCAGTACCAACGATCCTCGCGCCTGCTTCTTTGCATTCCCATGGCCAAATTTCGGGAATTGGATTTGCACATGGGAACATGATCGCATCTGTCGCCATCGCTGCAACCCATTCTTTCTTAATTACACCAGGACCTGATTTACTCATAGCTACACAAACGTCAGTCTCTTTCATACACGCCTGCATATCGCCTTCTCGTCCTTCAGCATTAGTATTAAGGCATACCTGCCACTTGTAAGGATCTTTATCTTTGTTTGCTTCAAGATCTGATCGGTGCTTTCCAAGGATACCTTTGCGGTCGCAATACATCACGTTTTTAGGATTGATTCCAGCAGCCATCATAACTCGTCCAACAGCGATGTTTGCGGCACCAGCCCCGATCATGGATACAAGTACTTCATCCATTTTTTTACCAACAACTTTCAATGCATTTATGACTCCTGCAGTTACTATTGTTGCAGTTCCCTGTTGATCGTCATGCCAAACTGGAATTTCTACTTCTGGATCTGCTCGTAATGTATCTAAAATATAGAAGCACTTAGGCTTGGCAATATCTTCGAGGTTGATCCCGCCGAACGATGGCTGTATTAGTTTCACAACTTCTATGATCTTATCAGGATCTTTAGTATCTAGACAAAGAGGGACTGCATCAACACCGCCTAGATACTTAAAGAGCAGGGCTTTACCTTCCATTACAGGCAATCCTGCTTTAGGACCGATATCACCAAGTCCCAAAACACGTGTTCCATCGCTTACAACGGCGACTGTATTCCATTTGTTCGTGTGTTCATAAACCATTTCAGGATTTTTTTGAATGTCCTTACAAGGCTCAGCGACGCCAGGCGTATACCATATGGCGAAGTCATTAAAGTCCCTTATAGCACATTTTGCAATGGTTTGAATCTTACCCTCGTAGAATGGATGGAGCACCATAGCATCTTTAGCTGGCTTATATGCCTTTTCTAATAACTCCTCAACAGTGAATTTCTTTTCAGTCAAGTTTTCACCTTCTAAAAGGAAAGTATTGTAAATAACAATAGAGAGTTTTTTTTTGTAAGGTTGACTTTATAAAGGTACTCTATGATAGGAGCAGTTGTTTAATCCAGAGTCATATTTGTAGAAGGTGAAGGATTTGGTAACTTGCTCAGCACCTGGCAAAACCCATCTAATTGGCGAACATTCAGTCGTGTATGGAGAGCCTGCGATAATCATTTCAGTTGGAAAGCGCGCTTATGTTTCTGCTGAGAAAGCGGAAAGCGTAAAAATCTATGCACACGATATTAACGAAAGTGGAGTTTTTTCTATTTCAGAATTGAAAGAGTTTGCAGAAACGCTTCAGCAACTTTGGGCTAACTGCTTTGAAACAAAGAATTTCGTACCACTTTATTCTCTCTTAAAAAATGAGCATCTAGGTCACATTAAAGCCATGATCGCTAAGACCATGGCAGAACTCGATATTAATGCCCCTTTTAGTTTAAAAATAAGCTCAGAACTTCCAATAGGATCTGGATTAGGATCTTCGGCAGCATTAAGTGTTGCTGTTCCAAAAGCACTGTCTGAACTCTTTAAAAACACTCTGACTTTAGATGAGATAAATCAAGTTGCTTATAAAATAGAAAGCCTTGCTCACGGAACACCAAGTGGAGGCGACAATTCCATTTGTTGTTACGGCGGTGCGCTTTGGTTCAAAAAAGGAACTCCAAATATAATAGAGCCGCTTCATTTAGACTTTACATTGAAAAACTTTGTTTTAGTATTTACACGCATACCGCAGTTGACCACTGGAGAACTTGTTTCTAATGTGCGCTCTTTAGATCCCGAATATAGAGATCTGCGTGTAAACCAACTAGGTATGTATACTTATGAAATGAGAGAGTGTTTGGCAAAACAGGATTTCACTAGAATGAAGGAGCTTATGAATTTAGCACAAGAACTACTTGCAGAACTTGGCGTTTCTATAGATGCAATTGACAGAATTCACACTGCTGTAAAAGAAATTAATGGCGGAGCCAAATTATCAGGTGCAGGTGGAGGCGGTTACATGGTTTGTTATCACGAAGACCTTCAACTACTCGAACAAACCATAAAGAAATTGGGGTACGTGCCTGAGCAAGTCGAATTAGGTGTTGAAGGGGTACGTACTGAACGAAAATAATTTGAGTGGTAATATAAAACCAGAGGAGGCACTCTTTGAAAATTTCTCTTTTAGAAATCGTTGTAACAGTTGTATTCCTGATTTGGGGTTTATTTGTGGTAAATATTCTAACAAAGTACCTTTATGGGTGTATGGAAAACAGAGGCTTTGAGCACAATGTTGCAGTCTACTATAATCGGAAAGTTATCCATATATTGGCTGGGGGCTTAATAGCCGCATTGGTTCCCTTTTTTTATCAAACACCATTGCTACCGTTTATTTTTGCTCTACTATTAGCTGTTTATACGTACGTGCCTCATAAAACTGGTAATCTCATGTGGTGGTTTCAGACAGAAGATAACATATATGAGTGTACATTTGCTTTTATGTGGGGTGTGGTACTTACGCTTGGATGGATAGTTTCTGGAGGCAATTTCTGGTTCGGAGTGTTACCTATACTCTTCATGGCAGTGGGTGACGCGGTTACAGGACTTGTAAGAAACGCTCTATACAAACGGAGAACAAAATCTTGGTGGGGAAACTTAGCTATGGCTGCATTTTCAATACCTGCAGGAGTTATATTAGGAATCGCAGGAGTTCTTGCTGGAGCAATCGTTTCAGTGGTAGAACATTTCGAATTTGGTCCCATTGACGATAACATCACTGTACCATCAATATCTTTTCTGATACTTGTTATAGCCAATTTTTATGCGCCTTGGCTGCTAACCTTTCAATTATCCTAAAACCACTCAGCTTAGTGCAGTTTAACGAGTGTTCTATTGACTGGACACGCTTATATACTTCTTATTCTTAATTCCTATTATAGCATTTCTTAATGTTTCGCGAAGACTGATCAGTTGTATTTATTGCAAATATTCATCTTTATTTGCCTTAATTGGAAGCGGCTATTATGAGCAGAATTAAAACTTCACTAGAAGAACATCTGAAATTCTGGTTGATTGAAAACAAAGATACTGCTATAAGAATTCTGAAATGGTTAGCACTAGCTAGCCTCATCGGATTCCTCGTAGGACTCGTTACTGTAATTTTCCAAATTGGTTTAATTGAATCTATCGGAATTCTTGGATCTGTGAAGGTATTATGGGTACTTTTTTTTCTCCCACCCCTAGGACTATTTCTTAGTGGACTTTTGACTGGATATGTCGCACCAGAAGCGCGCGGGAGCGGGGCGAGTGAAATTATTAAGGCTTACCACGAGCGAGCGACAACTCGAATTAGAGTTATATTTACTAAACTTATTGCAAGCATTATCACCATAACGTTCGGTGGGTCAGCAGGACGTGAAGGTCCTGTAATTCAAATGGGAGGTTCTATTAGTACAAATACAGGGAAAAAACTTGGCGTTAGTTTTGCAGATAGAAGAATCCTGACTCTATGTGGTATGAGTGCCGCCTTCTCAACTGTTTTTCTTTCTCCTCTTGCGGGAGCACTCTTTTCATGCGAAGTTGTATTTAGAGATGATCTTGAGTATTATGGTCTACTCCCGGCATCAGTTTCAAGTCTTGTCGGATTCATAACACGTCGATTGTTGCTTCCTGAGCGCTTAATCTTTGTAACGATCCCAGAATACGCTTTTGAGCCAATCCATATTCTTTATTTTCTAGTATTAGGTGTATGTTGCGGCCTTGTAGGCTCAGTCTACATAAAGATTTTACATCACCTTGATGAACTTTTTTTGCGATGGGATCGCCCTGAATATATTAGAACGCTGGTAGGTGGCGTACTAACAAGTTTCATAGCCTTAGCGTTGTGTATCCTGAGTGTTCTTTCTAACCTTGATTTTTCAGAGGGATTTCGTATTTACAGTCTGGGTTGGGAAACCATTAACTTGCTTATTGAATCGCCGCTTTATTTTCCACTCGTTTTCTTGATGTTCCTGCTGATTGCAAAGATTCTTGCCACTGCAGCGACCATTGGCACTGGTGGTTCGGGAGGTATTGTTTCTCCTTCGTTATTTATTGGTGCCGTTTTAGGCGTGTTAATAGGTGTTTTTCTGGGTTTTAATCCCGGTGTGATGGCAATCGTAGGGGCTGTATGCCTTTTCGCTGCTATAGCGCATATTCCTATCACAGGAACGCTTATGTGTGGTGAAATATTTGGTTTTGAATTTATTATTCCTGCCATTCTCGTGGGTGTTATAGGCTCATGGATTCAGAGAGAGGATAGTATTTACAGAACGACTCTTATTAGCCGAAGAAAACCTTTAAAAGTCGCTCACAAATACCGCATAATTAAGTGATTCTCATAGAGAATAATTCAGGGTTTGATTGGCTTAGAAGGGGTTACAACTGATATAATCACTTTAAACATTGGAGGGTCTAAAATTAGAGTGTTAATAGTTGGAGGAGGAAGAGTTGGACAAGAAACCGCAAAGATACTTACTGCAGGAAAAAAACACAAAGTGACTCTTATAGAAAAGGACATGCAAAGATGTGAGATTCTCTCTGAGGGCCTAGGACACGAAATCTTTTGTGGTGATGGCACGGTGCCTCATATTTTAGAAGAAGTAGGAATACAAAATACGCAAATTTTTTTGGCAGTCACTGATGATGATAGAATCAACGTTTTATGTGCAATGTTAGCGAAATCTTTTGACGTCCCCTCTATTTATGCAAGAATAAAGGACCCTAAATGGATTGAAGCATGTGAAAGACTTGGAATTGATGTTATTGATCCTGCACAAATAATGGCTTATAATATAGATGCAAGAATTAGAGGTGATACCTTTCTAGAATTTCTTGAGGAAATTACCCGGGATGCTGAATTCAAAATGATTCGAATATCTCCTGATACACAAAATGAGCAGAATGTCATTGATTTTGAAAAAGAACGCCATATTCATGTTATTGGAATAATGAGAAAAGGCGCTTTTATTGTATCTACCACTGAGGAAACAATTAAACCAAATGACACGGTAGCCTGTTTAAATCGGCGAAAAGGCATCCATCTATTCTAATAGCCGCCATTGTTGAGGTTAGTTTTCTATTTCAGAAATTAATCTTGATGGAATAATTGCTTTCTTATAACTAAAGAGCGAAAAGGCCGCCTTCCAAATAGCTGGCTGAAGCACGTTTCCCATAAAATATTATGCTAACTTCTACAAACGAAAAATAATATAACTTAAATTTCTCTGGCACTTAACCAAATGTTATCGCAATCCAATCGCCAACATAATGCGTTATAACTATAACTACCAACGCAATAACCAAGTGCTCCATGATCACTTTCCAAGATTTTTCTTTTTTCTTTTTGGCAATAACAAAACTAAAAATACCTAGCAAAGATAAGCCCCAAACTACACTTACAACGATTGCTGTTGAGAGTTGAAATAGCAAAAGGGGAACAATAAATGTCAGTGCGAAAACGAATTTGGACAAAACAGTAGAGAATGTTGATTCCCATATCTCGCTTTTAGTGTGCTTATTCTCCGATTCTTCGGAGATATGAATACCCAGTGCGTCTGAAAATGCATCAGCTATTGCTATTATCAATACGCCACCAATAACCGCAAGTTTTGAACTTGTACCAGAATGTAAACCTACCATTAGCCCAAGTGTTGTAATTATTCCAGAGGTTAAACCAAAACTAAATCCTGTTTTTATCGAATGTCTCTTCATCATTGTTTTATATCTCCAGCTTAACTTTTTCTATCACCTACGTTCACATCAACCCCGTGTAGCGGGCAGGACTATATGACATTTTTTTGACCTCTTTTAGTTTTTTCCTTTATTGACTAAAAATCAGATAGAAAAGATTAAAGGATTACACACACTCACTCATCTTCATACGTTATATCTTGAGGACAATCCAATAAAAGTGGAAGAGTTGTATTTAATAGGGAAAACTTCTCAGGAGATTGTGAGGTATTGTCTTAAACCCACCGCCCATGAAACCGCGACTCAAAAAAACGTGAACACGGATTATGTAACTGTTAAAGGCAATAAATTCTCTGTTGCATATGGGACTCTAGACCTTAGTGATAACGATATAACGGACATCAGTGAGATCAAGGGGTTAGATAATCTTCCGAACCTCCGAATACTAATCCTTAATGATAATGAGATAACCGAGATCAAAGGACTAGAACATCTCATTCACCTGCAAGAACTACATCTAAATGATAATCTCATAAAAGAGATTGGTGGGTTAGAGACACTCACTAATCTCCAATATCTAGATCTTAGGAATAATGAGATAAAAGAGATCAAAGGACTGGAGACGCTCACTAATCTCCAAACCTTATATCTTGGTGGTAATCCCATACGGGACAGTGAGCGGCAATTAGTGATTAAATTCGCGCAGGAGATTGTGAAGCATTGTGAGGAAAATGTGGAACTGACAAATGCGAGGTTGAAGGACTCGTGAAAGAAGAAAAATATAACTTGGAAAGACTTGATGGGATAATAGCTATCTCATTAGCAATACTGGGTTTTGGCGTCGTACTTACCTGGTGCGAGTCACCGATTGGACAAATCGAAAATTTATTATTAATTGGAAACATTCTAATATTGACGAGTGCTGCCTTCTTACTCATATCTGTTTTTCTTTGTTTGTTAAATGAAAAAAGGAAGAATTCAAAGGGTTTATCTGACAAGAACAACAAATCCATTTCTTGAACTCACCAGGAAAATTCAGAGAAATCACTGACGTCCCATATGTGATGTTAGAACAGTTGTATAATGTGCCTTCAATATATGCTAGAATAAAGGATCCAAGATGGATTGAGGCATGCGAAAGGCTTGGAATAGATGTTATAGATCCTGCACAAATACTGGCCTACAATATCGACGCAAGGATTAGAGGTAATACCTTTCTGGAATTTCTAGAAGAAATTACTGAAGATGCTGAATTTAAAATGATTCGAATGCCATCAGACGCGTCAAATGAACAAAATATTATAGATTTTGAAAAAAAACAACATCTTCATGTTATTGGAGTTATGCGAAATGGCGCTTTTATTGTGCCTACTCCAGAAACTACGCTCAAGCCAAGTGACACCGTAGCTTGTCTAAATAAGCGAAAAGGTTTTCATCTGTTCTAATTAACAATTCATTGTTGAGCATCAGCTTCTTTTTCAGTACTTTCTTTATCTGTAGATGGATTGATAGAGCGAATGCACTTTTCCACCTGTTTCCAATTTACTTCCGTATTATAACAACCTTCTTTTGTCAGAATCACCCCTTGGCTTACTACATCATACTTTTCAGTGACAAGATTGCCTAGGAATATTTCCTTGTCGCACGCGATCCCGATTACTGCTTTTGGTCTAAATTTTTCGAAGATTTCCACAATTATGGAACCTCCCCTAATTATGAAAACCTTAGCGTATCCTAATCCATCAGCAAGTTTCTTTATTCTGCTGATTCCGCATCTTCCGCAGTCCACACAATGATGACCCCATTTATCCGACTTAGCTTCGCAATCAGGGTGTCTAAGACATTGAGGAAAGAGAATTATTCGATTACGGTAGGGAGTAGAGAGAAAAGTCTGTCGATAAGCATCATTTTTCATTTGATTAAAAAGAGTTAGTACTTCCGATTCGTCTACGCCAAATCGAGTTGCCAATTTTTCGAACTGGATGGTTAATACCCTTGTTTGCTTTTGTTTGCTTATATTCCGCAATATGCTCATAAGCAATGTATTTTTTCCCGGATTTCCTTTTGAATCCATGCTCATTCGTTTCCCAGCTCTCAATTTGTACAAATCCCTTTGTGGAAGTCTATGTACATACATCATACTTAATTAATTGAAAAATCTTCCCTTAGACATAACAAAGTTTGCAAAAGAAACAATCACTTTAAATGCGCTGTAGGGATCTTATCGAAGTTTTCAATGCTTTTTCTGCTGTTTCTTTTGATATAATTGAGATCAAAGCATTGAATAGGCATGAGCACTCTTATATATTTAAGTTTGATGATTTGTCAAGAACTCTGCAGATAGATCATGTTTGCGAGAAACAGGGATAACCTCTTTAATCGCGAATTTACGTGCTTTTTGTTGTAAATCCAGTTGTTCTTTTGTCAAAGTAAAATCAAGCGGCAAAATCAACACCCATAAAACTCCAAATTTGTACTGTATAAAGATTTTCTTATAGGTTAACATTTCTTCTTTTTAATGATTATTTAACTTTAGGACTTCCTTAAACTTTAGTTTCTAAAGCGCTTATAATCGCATAAATCATCATGCGCGAAAAGGAAATAATAAAAGCATCTTGCTTTTAGTGTTTTTCAATTTTATTTGATACTCCCAATAGCACTCGAATTCATGTATTGATGTGAGATCTGATGTCCACTAAAGAACCAGTTCCAAAATTCATCTTTGAGTGCCAAAAGACTGGGAGATGCTGCTATATAAGAGATCCGATTAAAATTTTCGATATCGACTTAGCTCGATGGTGGACTGACGGTACTTTTGGCACAGTTTTTCCTTACTTAAAGCTTAATATGACAGAGACTCTGGTTCCAACTGAAGTAAAAATAGAGAAGACAATTATTCAGGATAATGAGAAAAGGCCTGATGAAGAACATTTTAATTCAGTCTGTCCATTATTAAATCGTGAGACGAAGGAGTGCACAATTTATTCAACAAGGCCGATCACCTGTAAAGCATTTCCCCTTGGCTATAATGGAGAGAATTTTGTCATTAGGGATTTAGAATGCTCTGGCATCGATAAAGGTACTATAACCGCTGAACGTCTAAAACAGATAAGAACTGCGGCTAAGAGAGAATTTACTTCTTATAACAGAACAATGACTTTACTACCTGCTATTCACAGTCTTCTAATGAAAGAATTAACTGAATTGGCTATGAAAGAAGCCGAGGCTCAAAAAGAAAAGGGAGAATCCGAATCTGAATAACTGCTTTTTGCTTTAATCGATTTCAAGAAGTTGTTTAACGTCCAAACCTAATTCCATTGCTCGAAGCGTGATCTCTCTTTCGTCCAGATGAAGAATCAAATTTTGTAACGCGAAATTTGCGTTAAGTTTTTTAAGAATTGATATGCATCTCTTTATAACTTTCACTGCTCGATCAAAATCATCAAAAGCAAGTGCGTCCGACAACGTTTCAAATACTCTGGACATGCCGATAAAGTCCTCAAAACTGCGGTAGTGTTCTGCTGCTTTGTAAGCATATTCCAGCATTAAATCGATGCTAAATTCTTGAACGCGCTTAGCAAAATTTTCATATAATCTCGCACTGATTCGTGCTCTGTTTTCCTCCTGTAGCGTTTGTAATACTTCATCGAAAACTGTCCTAAATGCCTCAATAAATTCCGCGCTAGTGAACTCTTCAGAAAGCTTTAATAGAAGGTTTTCTAAAACTTTGGGATCTTTTTCTTCAGTTACTAATGTCTTAACAAACTGTTGTGCACGATGAACTCCATCTGTTTTCAATAATTTTCTTATAGTCTGCTTCGCATACTCTTCGGCTGCATCTGAATTCTTCATTGTGTAATATACCTTTATAATTTCAAGAGCGAACTGAACACTATCTTGGTATCTTCCAAGAGTTTCAAGTTTGTCGATGTATTTTTGTGCTATATCAATTGTTTTTGTGAAGTCGTGAGCCATCGTGATCTCAATAGCTATTGACATAATTTCGTTTGCAAGGGTTATATTAGGCGTTTCAGCATCTAAAAGTTCTTTAACAAAGCGTATGCAAAGTGCTGTTCCGCTTGCCCACTCGCCTGTCTTCCCTTTCAATTCAGCGAGAGTTTTAATTACTTCTGCTTGATCAGTCACATTGATCTGATCATTTGTTTCAAAAGACTCAACAAGTTCTTGTAAGAAATTGAGTGCATCTTCTTGTTTTTCTGAATTGAAAAAGTATTGAGCTGCCGCTGCAGCATGTTTAACGCCGCGAGTGTATTGATTTAATGAAAATAACTGTTCAGCAAACTCTTTGCTGATAATCGCTGCAATTGTCTCTCTATGCTCTGAGAGATTCATCTCAACTATGAACTCTACAAGCTTTTCAGCCCACGCAGTATCACCAGCCGCTACGATTTGGTCTTTATATTGCGTAAAAAGCACTGTACCTTTCCCTATACCTTTAATTATTTCAAAATACTCCTTAAGTTGAGTGATATGCTTATATGCAGTTTCATAGTTTTTCTGTTGAATTAAAAATTCAATAAATGGCTTTAAAATCTCTATGCCTGCATGATAGTCGTTTTCAATGTTTATTGCTCGGTTCAAAGCCTGTTCCGTCAATTGCGTTGCCAAACTTAAGTCTTTCTGCATTAATATGTCCCTATACTTCACTAAAATACCAAATGCGTTTTCCAGATCTGCCATTTCTTCATAAAGTGTGGATATTTGGATAATATATTCTACATTGTAGATTTCATTTTCAATCAGAATGTCTGTTACATTCTCTAAGATTGGAATAAGTAGTCTAAGTAAACGCTTTTCTTGATAGTAGTCTGTGATATAGGAAATAACTTTATAGCCCTCTTCGAATTGTTTTTTATTGAGAAACGTCTCGTAAGTGTCCAAATAGACTTTAATCGCTGTATATGCATCTCCTGATTCATAATAAGAATCAAAGGCTCTTTCCAAATATTCTAATGCAATACTATAGTTTTCAGAATCAAGCAATGCTTTTGCGAATGAAAAATTAAATTCAGCAACCCGTTTTGGTGCATTTGGCCCTCCTAGTTGTGAAATATATTCACTAACTTGATCAACGAACTCTGTTGCGAGTTTAAAATCCCCCTCTTCACATAACATAGGAAGCGCTTCGTCTTTGTAGATTAACAAAGCTTCATCTATGTCTTCGGCATATTCTATAAGTGTAAATAAACGATCAATAACTTCTTTGGAATCGCCAATTTCTTTCATTTTACTTGCTGAACTTAGTGTTGCTTCTGCTGTACGATTAAAATCATCTTCGTAAGCTTGTATAGCAAAATCAGTAAACGTCACTAAATATTCCCGGGCTTCGCTCTTTTGGTTTATCTTGATAAGATCATCAACAGTGTCAAATCCAAATTTAATGACTTTATCGAATTCTCCTCGATCAATATAGACTTTGATGGCTGCATTGACAAACTCTAGCGCTTTTAGATACTTTTTTTCTTCTTCCTTCATTAGCTTTTTGGAAAGTGTTGATGCAAGTTCAAGTATTTTCTCATCTTTACCTTCCTCTTGAAAATACTTAAAACCCCTTTGTGAAAATGAAATTGCCTCTTCTTCCAAATTTACCTCTGAAAGTAATGTGAGAATTTTCTCAGTGGTTTCAAGAAGATCAAATCTATCTTCTTGAGATTCATAGAAATCGAGTGCGAAATTAAAGAATTTGACAATCTCTTCTTTTACTAAATCGCTAAGTTCTTGATCTTCTTCTGGCAGCTGATCAAAATTTTTTAGCAGAAATTCGCCATATTCAACAGAATTTTCTGCATGCGTTCTCATTAGGTCAGCCTTTCGTAAGACCTCAACTGTTTTCTTCATGTATCGAACAATCACACGAAAATCTAGTCGTTCACGTTTCATTAATGCATCTACGAGCATACTACAAAGTTTTGAAGCATCAAGGAGTTGTTCTCGTTCAATGATTAAATTGATATTTTCATCGACAAATTCTATAAAGAGATCGACATCTAATTCTAATAACCGCTCTGCAATGTCTTTCCTTAGTTTATTAGCTTCGGCAAATTTCCCTCGCGTATCTAGAAGTGAAATCGCTTTTGAACCGAATTTTAGTACGCCCAATGGATTTTTAAACTCGCCAAATTTGGTCAACAGGGCTGTTGAAAGTTCTGTAGCTTCTTCTATATCTCCATGCTCTTGAACAACCTCTAAGAAGTGTTCAACTGCTTGATTGATTACTAACTCTTCTTGAGGTCTTTGTCGGAGTTCTTGTATTACCTTTAGCACGTGATCAGCAGCGAACAAAGCAGCTGATAAGGAAATTTGTGGAATTCCCTGATTTAACACCCTTGCTACTTCTTCTTCAATAAGCTCAGCGATTGGCATAGGTTTTGACATACTTTCTCCGGTACTTGTCGAAGAAAATGAGAGAAGCCATTTATCCGCGCCACGTCGATAGATATGGCCCGTTACGTCTTCCACATGAGAAATCCTAACATCCTTTAAAAAGGCCATTCTGTCCTCGTCTTTCACGCTATCTTTCATCAACTCGATATAACGGTCGACATCTTCTGCAGTTCTTAATTTTTTTATCTCGTCTTCCAAAGAAGGTCTTTCTTCGGTAAGCACATCATCGCTACTTGATACTGTAACTTCTTCTTTTGGCAAATAATCTACAATGTTATTTAAGACGTCTAAAAGTTTTTCTGCGGCATCATAAGCTCCTGAAAAGGAAAAGAATTCAAGCTGCTCGTTTAATGTATCAGCAACAGCATCTACAACTGTTGAAGAAATTTTAATTTCTGTTGGACTTGGTGGTTGGCCATGGATAGCAATAATTCGCCATTCTTGAGCATCTTTTGCATGTATTTGAAGTGTAGTTTTCCCTCCCTCTACTGATATCTCCTTTACTAATATTTCAGGTTTATCTTCAGTTAATATCGGGGATGGTATTTCAAGGGCTTCCTTGGGCTGATCTTCTGATTCAGAGGTTTTTTCAATGTCGATAAGCGGCTCTTCTTTTTTCTTTATATCCTTTTCAACATCGACCGGTGGTTTCTTTTCTTCTATAACTTTCTTGTCTTCGACAGGTAACTTAAGAATAGTAACTTCTTCTTTTTCCTTCCAAGTGTAATTTTGTGGATTCTCTATAACGTCCAATATTTTGTTAACAGCAGCATTTAAACCCGATACTCCATATGATGCAAAGTATTCTGACATATTTTCTGAAATCAACTCAATTAATTTGTCTGCAGACGGATTAAGGATATTTCCTTTAAATAAAACGGTAGCTCCGTCTTTAACAAACGTAAAGGACCATAGATACTTTCCTTTCCTTTCTAAAAAGCAAGACACACTTTCTGTATATGGTAATTCGATTACAGCGACTGTTTTTTCTATTGACATCAGACAACCCATTCTATTGACATTTGTTGCTATTTAGGTCTTTTACTGACTTTACTTAAATTTCTGGTGATTATAAACATCCCTTTTCGTGAATAATCTCTGTCAGCAGCTTAATATAATTCTCATCAGCACAAAATATATTTCTTCCGATTCTTATTTACACCCAGTTTCATTTTAGAAAGATTTGATAAAAGCTGTATTGTGAATTAATGCGGAAAAATCGCTTCTAACGAGATTAACACCATTATTATTCGACATTTTACAATGATGACATTTCTTTTTCCTTCTTATAGTTTATTTTGTTCTAATGATGAAGATTTATGTTCTATTCAAAAAATCTTTAAGGTAAAAGCAGTATTGTGGATTGTTAATTACCACTTTGACAAAATAATAATCATTATCAATCATGACAAAATTGGGGATTCGCATGTCCACAAGCGCCATCCAAAACGTTCTCATTATAGGAGGAGGAGTGGCAGGCATACAAGCTGCACTAGACTTGGCAGCACAAGGTATTTCTGTTTACTTAGTAGAAAAAACCCCCAGTATCGGCGGCAAAATGGCACAATTGGACAAGACTTTTCCAACAAATGACTGTTCAATGTGTATTTTAAGTCCAAAGATGGTTGAATGTTCCCGACATCCAAACATCAGACTTTGGACTTATAGTGAAGTGTTAGACGTTCAAAGGACTGACCAAGGTTATTATAAGGTTAAAATATTGAGAAAGCCGCGGTACATAGACGAAGAGAAATGTACCGGCTGTGGAATATGCGCTATGCATTGTCCAGTGAAAATACTCAGCGAATTCAATGAAAGTCTTGATAAGAGAAGTGCAACTTATGTTCCTTTTCCTCAGGCTGTCCCACTGATCTCCTCAATAGATGAAACTCATTGCCTTAATTTTCAATTTAAAATCTGTCAAACCTGTAAACACATGTGTCCAGCAGAAGCTGTTGATTTTGACCAAAAGCCTATTGAGGCTATTATCGATGTTGCAGCAATCATTATAGCTACTGGTTTTGAACTTCTTGATCTTTCTCACTTTACGCGATATGGCTACTTGCAGTATAAAAATGTCTTAAGTTCTTTAGAATTTGAACGCCTCCTTAGCGCGTCTGGACCTACCGGAGGGCATGTATTATGTCCATCAAATGGAAAAGAGCCGAAAACCATCGCCTTTATTGCTTGTGTAGGATCTAGGGATTGTGTTCACGCTAATGCCCGCCCGTATTGCTCAAAAATCTGTTGTACTTATGCAACAAAGCAGGCTATTATTGCACGTGAGCATGATCCACATATAGATGCGTATATCCTTTACAACGATCTTCGGACATTTGGCAAGGGTTTTGAAGAGTATATCACCAAAGCTGAAAATATCTACAATATAAACTATCTTAAATCATTGCCAGGCGAGATAATGGAGGATTCTCAAACTGGAGAACTGCTCGTTGGATACGGAGATTTTACTACCCTTGAAAAGAAAATCCTTAGAGCGGATTTAGTTGTTCTGTGTCCGGCAATGATTCCCGCTAGTGGGAACGATGAATTATCACAAATCCTAGGAATAGGACTTGATGAATATGGTTTCTTTAAGGCAAAAGACGTTTCTGATCCTGTTGCCACAAACATCCCAGGTATTTTCCTAGCAGGTGCATGTGAAGGTGTAAAGGATATCCCACTGTCTGTGGCTCAAGCTAGCGCGGCGGCGGCAAAAGCAGCTCTTAGAACGGAGGTAGAAATAACAAAACCAGAACTAGTAATTGAGAAAGAACTAGCCTTAGAAGAAGAGCCCAGGATAGGCGCATTTATCTGTCACTGTGGAATCAACATTGGCGGTGTTGTTAAAGTACCTGAAGTTGTTGACTACGCAAAAACCCTCCCGAATGTCGTATATGCTACTGATAATTTATACACGTGTTCTTCTGACACTCAGGAACTGATAAAAGAAAAGATAAAAGAACATCGATTAAATCGAGTTATTGTGGCTTCGTGTACACCCCGAACCCACGAACCATTATTTCGAAGCACAATCGAAGAGGCAGGACTAAATCCCTTCCTATTTGAGTTAGCCAATATTCGTGAACAGTGTAGCTGGATTCATATGCGCGAGCCAGAAGATGCTACCGAAAAAGCGAAAGATTTATTGCGGATGGCGGTAGCTCGTACTTCATTATTAGAACCGCAGGCTATTATTACGAAAGATGTAATTCCTGCAGCACTCGTGATTGGTGCTGGCGTTTCTGGCATGAGTAGTGCAAAAATAATAGCTGATAAGGGATTCAAAGTATACTTAGTTGAAAGAGACTGTTCGGTTGGCGGCTTTATTAAGAATCTAAAAAGCATTCGGACTCACGGAGATTACGAACAAGACACTAAAGAGATCATTAACGAGTTAGAAGAAAGTATACGTGTCCAAGAAAATATAGAGTTATTGGCATCAACGGAAATAAAAGAAGTTATTGGCTCAATTGGAGAGTTTTCGGTTACTTTACAGGGCGATACTGAACAAACCGTAAATGTAGGAACAATTATTGTAGCAACGGGTGGTACTGAATTAAAACCAGTCGGATATTATGGCTATGGTGAAATTGAAAGTGTATTAACGCAAACAGAGCTTGAAGAGTTGATACATGAAGGTAATTTAAACGAAGGCGGCACATTTGTTATGATAAACTGTGTGGGTGCAAGAGAAAAAGAGGGTCGTACATATTGTTCAGCTATATGTTGTGGCGAGACGCTTAAGAACGCAAAAGCCCTAAAAGAAAAATATCCACACAGTAGCGTTGTTGTATTATACCGCGATTTGAGAGTATTTGGTGCAGGAGAAGAATATTATCACGCTATTAGAGATAGCGGAGTACGCTTTTTGAGATATGATCCCGACAATCCACCAGAAGTAACTCAGCTTGCGGATGATAAGACACAAGTGAAAGTTTTTGATACTCTTTTAGAAACCACTTTTGTTATTCCAGCAGACAAAGTTATCCTCTCCACGCCATTAATCGCCCATAATAATAAAGCCTTAGCGGAAATGCTAAAAGTACCTACAGATTCACAAGGATTCTTTTTAGAGGCTCATGTGAAATTAAGACCTGTTGAATTTGCAACTGATGGGATTTACCTGGCTGGAACCGCACAAGGTCCAAAAAATATTGAAGAGAGCATAGCTCATGCACAAGCCGCTGCCGCTAAAGCACTGATCCCGTTAGTACTTGGATATGTGGAATCTGAGCCAATAGTTGGAGTTGTCGATCCAGAAGCTTGTGTTGGCTGCGAATTCTGTGTCGATGTCTGTCAATTCGGCGCAATATCGATGGAAGAAGTAGAAAGTGAAGAATTGGCATTTATTAAGGAGTTTAAAGCTGAAATCAACCCCGCCTTGTGCAAAGGATGTGGAACCTGCTCATCTGAGTGCCAAGTGGGTGCAATTCGCATGCAGCATTTTACGGATGATCAGATTTTATCGATGGTTCATGCAGCACTTGAAGAACCTGCTACTTCTCCAGAACCTTTCATTGTGGCGTTCCTATGCAACTGGTGTTCTTATGCTGGAGCTGATAATGCTGGAGTATCCAGATTCCAACAACCTACAAATGTGAGAAATATTCGTGTCATGTGTACTGGACGAATTGATATGATTCATATTCTTGAAACGTTTGCGCTAGGGGCTGACGGCGTTTTGGTTATGGGATGTCACCCGGGTGACTGTCATTATATTGCAGGCAATCTTCGGACAGAAGTACGTGTAAAATTCCTTACAGAAGTATTAGATGCAATTGGTTTGGAGTCTGAACGCTTAAGACTTGAATGGGTATCTGCATCTGAGGGTAAGAAGTTTGAAGAAGTTGTTACGAAGTTTGTGGAAACTATTAAAAAACTGGGACCTAGTCCTCATAGAAAAATTCCAGTAACGAAGGCAATCTAGGGTGGAAAAAAATGGACGAACCAAGACAGATTGTAGATTTTTCTCGACTTGACTTTGAATTTTCAAATTACATCAAGCAAAACACTAATTCAAATCCTTTCGTATGCTTTACTTGTCGAACATGTTCTTCACTATGTACTTCAGGAAAGGTTAACGTGCTTAACGTAGCTAAAATTGTTCGACAGATCGCTATTGGACTAAAAGACGATGTGCTCCGAAGTAAAGAAATTTGGACGTGCGCTACCTGTATGAAATGCCAAGAATTTTGCCCTCAAGGTGTAAATCCTTTAGATATGATTTATTTCCTTCAGAACAAGGCTGTAGAGGCAGGAATGCCTACAATTCCAAAAGCGTATGTTGAAATGGTTACTTCAATAGCAAAAATTGGTTTAATTCAACCTCCTCAAGAGGTAATCTCAGTAGATTTCGATGAATTCGACAGAGCGGAGCTAGAACTTCCCGAATTATCAATGCCTGACGCTGAGAAAATCAAGAAGAACTTATTGAAAACTGGATTTCGCCAGGTGATTAAAGAACTGGATTAAAGTTTCTTATGATAAAAAGGTGAATTTTATGGATGTAGCATTATATCTTGGATGCACTATACCCACGCAAGAGTATGCTTACGAAGTATCTGCAAGAGAGGTTTTACCACGCCTTGGAGTTAACCTAATAGATTTACAATATGCAGCTTGCTGTGGACAACCACTAAAAGGGCTTGACAATTTAGGCTGGCTATATTTAGCTTCAAGAACTATTGCATTGGCTGACCAACAAGGAGCAGAAACACTTTTAGCAATCTGTAATGGATGTCATGTTTCAATTTGCGAAGCGAAACACGTTCTAGAATCAGATGATCATCTCCGAAAAACTATCGAAGAGATGTTAGCTGAGGAAGATCTTGAAATAAAGGGTCATGTTCGAATTAGACATCTATTAGATTTCCTCTATGATGATATAGGTCCACAAAAAATAAAAAAGGCATTAGAAAATAGTCAAAACTTTAATCCTTTGGTAAATCTAAAACTAGCCGCGCATTATGGATGCCACATTATTAGACCCAGTTCTATTGAGCGACCAGATCAGTTAGATGACCCTAGTAAGTTAGAGGCTTTGATTGAGGTTACAGGTGCCAGTACGGCAAAATATCCTGAAAGATTAGAGTGCTGTGGAGCTCCCATGCTAGCTATTGTTGATAAAGAATCGTTTCAAATCGCTGGAAACAAACTGATAGCTATTCAAAATCGAGGTTTCGATGGTGTCATCACAGTCTGTCCCTTTTGCGAGAGAATGCTCGAACGGCAAGAGACTATCTCAAGAGTCACTGGACTAGATGTGTCTATATCCAGCATGTATTACACACAGTTGCTTGGGCTGGCACTGGGCATTGAAACTGAAAAATTAGGTCTTCAGTTAAACATGAGTTCTGTTGAAATAATTCTAAACAAGGTCACAAGATGAACTGCATATATCATTCTTCAACCTGATTTTTTCACTACTTGAGGTTGATTTTTTCACAAATCTTTTAAAACTGGTTTTATAAAGGAATTTAGAAGAAACTTGATCTCAAACAGAATATAGATTTCAGTGAAACCTCTTTGGTGACATTCTTTGCATGTTTATGACAGCAGGCTATCTGATATTCTTTCTGAAGTTCTTTCAGGGTCATCGGAGATTAATGTTAGCCTCTTATGTTCGCATGAAGGTTTTCCAAAGGCGTTCGCTATGGATTTAAAAGCAGAGGAAGATGTTGTGCTCCTAGCAGCTATGTCAAGCGCAGTATATTCTATTTCAAATCAAGCCGTAACACAATTAAATACGGGACCCCTCTTGACAACATCGATTGAAGGCGAAAGAGGGACTTTGTTATTAAAAGATTTAGGAGATTTTATTTTTGTTGCCCATGTCCCTAAAACTAAAACAGACAAAGAACTAGGCGCGAGGGTGAGAAGTTATCACATAGGCATTGCCATGAATGTTATGGAGGCAGCCGCTGAGAAGATTAAGAAGTACCTTGAGGATTTAGCGAAAGAGTCTTCTGAATAGCTATTTTTAGTTAGATGCTAGAAGTGAACTACTCCACCCTTACGGATGGAGCTTCCTGCGAGTCCTCCCAACCCTTGCGGGAAACTCTCGTTTTACGTTCGGCTGTGTGTCGCAGATCATCCCCCTTTGAGGATGGCCCGTCCACCTGGCATTCTGTGATAGCAACCTTCAGTTGCAGCATCACACCATACGGATTCGTCAAATGCTATTGTACTGTTACCTTCGCGATTATTCGCGCGGGTTAGCAACTGTACGAATCCTCGCTCACAGGGGCGCCTCTTCTGTCATCCTACCGGGAGTTTTGTATCCCTGTCTTCCTCCCGATATTCATCATAACTTTTCTGTGCAAAAAAACTATATAAAGCTAGCGGCTTTCATCCCCCCACCTTTCGGAAGGGGACTTCCCGCCGATAAAGTTAAAAATGAAGGCTATTTGTGAATTGATTTTGCTTGAATATCATTCTGTGTTGTCACCATTTTTTTCAAAAGAAAAATAAGAGGCAATGTCGATTTTATGATTAGGTGATTTAACTATGAACGAAATGGATTGCCCAATTGTTGAGGTAACCGTTTATCACTCCGAAGCAGATATAAAACGAGCTGGAAAAATCCATCTTCCTGTTGGGCTTCAAAAGGTATTTTTAGCTGATGTTAGCTCAAAGATAAACCAAGATTCTATCAGAGTCAATGGCCGAGGCTTTGGATCTATAATATCAACTGACATAAAATCTAAACTAGGTGTGCGAACACCGAACCCCGAAATCATTTCCCTACTAGATGAACTAGAACATCTCAATTTAGAAAAGGCAAAGCTTGAAGCTGAAAAAAATGCATTATTACAACAACAAACTGGTTTGATTAGTTTATGGAACAAAACAACTCAGGAAGAACATTTCCTGAGACGATGGGCTATGGGCAAAACAACCCTCGAAAAACTAAAATCTCTCGAAAGTTACGTATTCCAGCAAGAATTTTCTACAAAACTGCTCGATCTTGATAATAAACTTAAGAAGTTACAGGAAAGGATTGATGACAAAAATGAACAACTAGAAATGCTAAGCGCTAGGGAAAGGGAAAAAACGGAAAGACTCTATGATGTCGTAATTAACGTCGATGTTGACCAAGAGTCTGATTTTGAGTTCGATATTACATATCGGATCTACGATTCTTACTGGCATCCGACGTACGATATATCCCTTGAATCGGAATCAGCAAAAGTAGAACAATTTGTTCTAGTGAGGAATTCTACTTTTGAACCATGGAATAATGCATACTTGACATTAAGTACCGTTTCGACAAGTGTAACGAGCATTCAAGAACCAGAGCCGTACTATATCTATTTAGGGACTCCTTATGTCGATAAACCTAAGAGAGCAGCACGAAGAGATGAATTTGGAGCTGAAATGAAGGTGGCGGCTGATATGGATGACGCTTTCGCAGGTGCACCTTACGAGGAAGAACCGATGCCTACAACAATGCCTCCTCCTGCGCCAGATTTGCAGGTTGTAGAAGCCGAATTGCGATCAGAAGGTGAAGTTCAGGTATTCAAATTGCCTGAGAAAGTCACAATTCCCCCTGATGGAGAGCCACATGGCTTTTTAGCACAAACTTATAAATTACCCTTCAAGCGAGAGTTTTACTGGGACGCATATCTTTCTAATGAAGTAATCGAACTTCTTAAGATTACAAATGGTGAAGTTACACTTCTTCTAGGTCGAGCGAAAGTATTTGAAGGTCAAGAATTTATTGGAGCTACGAACCTCCAAAAAATTGCGCCAAGCGAAGAATTTGATGCAGGAGCTAGAGTTAGTCCAACGATTAAAGCCGAAAAGAAACTCAAAGAATATGAGGCGGAGAAGACAGGGCTTGTCGGTAAGAAATCAACTCGTTATTATAAGTATCAGTTAAAAATCGAAAACCTTCGTGAACAAAACTCGATCATAACGGTTTATGATAGAATTCCAAAGTCACAAAGCGAAGAAGTAGAGGTTGTAATTAAATCAACGAAACCTGAGCCAAAGGAGAAGCGTTTGGGAATTCATAAATGGGAAATCGAAGTACCAGCAAAGAGTGAGTTTTTCATTGAATATGATTTTGTTATTGAATTTCCAAGAGGGGACAACGTCTATCCTTTACCGTAAAATGAATTAAACCCTCTCTTTTTTCTTTAAAATCCGTTCTTGATTAGTAATCGAACTTAAAAAGATATGCAGTTGCAAATTGAAAAAGTAACATTGGAATTAAAAAAAATCACTCCTCTGTTTCAACAGGCGGAGAATCTTCGCTAGGTGTGAAAGTTTCGTAAATCTCATCAGTCTTTGGGCAATAGAGCACAAACTGATAGAATAAGTTATTACAAGGAATTACATAGATTCTCCCGTGATCTTGCGTGTAGATCGATTCGCAGGGCTCAAATATGTGAGGTTTTTGTAGCATATAGTACATTTTAGGGTATTTTTTGGCTAATTCTTCCCAGCTAATCTTTCTAAGTGTGCTGTTTTTCCCTACTGCGTCTCCTTTAAATTTATTGAAGTGTTCAATAACGTCCTTCATTAGCAGAACTCCTTTGATATCTCTACGATATAACCTTGGCATCTCAACTTAAATAACTATCTCGAGAGGCAAAAGTTTTTGGTTCTCTTAATCTAAGAGAATGAAATTAAAGCTTTGGTTTTTCGCTGAGTTTTATTTGATCTTTAAAAAGATAAATAAAACGTTGTAGAAAAGAGTGGTGTTAATTGGGCAGAGTTATGTATACAATTCGAAAAAAGTAGAGTTCAATGAGATATGGATTATCTCAGTTTGTTATGACCAATCTTAGCTGTAATTCCAAAATAAAAATTAGAGTTCTTTAAGTCTGTGAGCGTGCTTCCTCAATTTTTGAAGAGTCTCAGCAACATTCTCAACTAAGATTCGTGATCCAGCTAGAAGTTCCATAAAGCCAATATCACCATTATAGCGGGGTACCAATTGAATATGGAAGTGTTCAATGCTCGCACCAGACGCTTTTCCCTCATTAAAACCAATATTGAAACCATGAGGATGATATAATTCCTCCAGCAGTTTAACTACCTTCTGCGCTAGTCTAAAGACATGAAATACTTCTTCCTCTGTGAGTTCACTGAAGTGGGCTTTGTGCGACAAGGGAATAATAAGACAATGGCCCGGGTTATAGGGATATAGGTTTAATGCCACAAGAGCTGTATCATTTCTATATATTTCGTTCGAAACTACTTCAGGGTCCTTGGCCACCAGTTTACAAAATACACATTCTCCATCTTTCAGAGGTTGCTTTCCATTTCTATTTTTTACATATGCGTTTTTCCAAGGAACATGTAGATACTGTGTAAACAAAGGTCTTTTTTCTTCCATTACTTCTCTAGCCTCCAAAGAGGTTTTAGAACAACATGCCTTTTAATAGCTTTCAATGGGAATCTCATTTAATTAGATTTTGGTTAGGGAAAGTTAACTATGCTTTTAGCTTACAATTGATAGAACAAATAGTTGCCGAAATTAATTCTTCATTAAGTTAATCGTTGCGAAAGGTAAAATTAGTGTATCTTTTGTAATAGATTTATTAATCGTTTCCAATTAATGAATAACTACTATTTTTCAGCTATGCAAAAAGATGTTTTTAAATCCTATAGTTTTTGGGGAACACATAGGACAATTGGAACCTTTATACTAAGTCATTTTGGAGAAGATGTATTCCTAGAAGTATTCTGTCTTCTACTTCGGGGAGCACTTTTTCGTCGCCCCTCGCCTTTCTTATTAATTCTCTTGCGCCCAGGAACAGGTTGTATGCCATGTGGAATCCAATCGGAACACCATGTGGGTATAAATCCGCTAAATCTTTCCTCACGATTAATTTCAGTATCTGGTTATAACCTAACAGAAAGGTCAGAATATCCTTTCTAGTCTCATTTACAGTTCCAAATCGTTTAAACTCCTGTAAGCAGGGATAGGCAAAAAAGGTGCCAATATCTTCGAAGCGATCACTATCTCCGGGGTATAAATATTCTGGATCGATGATGTAAACGTTTTGTTTGTACACTGCAGACATGTCTTTAAGGACTGAGAAATCCAGATTGTCACGCTTAATACTCTGACCAAAGATTACATTGTCCATATGAAAGTCTGCAAAAATAAGGCTACCGCCAATTGAATTTCTCATTTTACTTAAAGAGAAATCTACAGCAAGAGAAATATCCCTCTTATGCTGATCTGATAGCGGCAAATCGATCAATACTAAAGCCATCAGACCCTTGTACTTTTCCACATCTATCCTATCTGTTTGCGATCCATGAATCGCCGCAAGGAGTTTTCCCGCAGTTTTGGCTTTAAACATTCTCTCTATCTTCGATTCTGTGTACGTTTGTCCAATTATTCCTTCATAGATAAGGAGATGGGATTTTGGATCACTATAGATTAATTTTGGCGTCTTTAGGTTATCAAAATCATCAGGAAGTTGCTCTAGTCTACTTATCAATATTTTAGAGTTCTCCGCTTCTTGAATTACCTTCTGAGGGCTTGAAGAGAATTTTAATGCAAGCATTGTTTTGAAGCTGCCAGCATCTGTACCGAGATTGAGTGAAACAAGATGAATTTTGCCAGTACGTCCCATTTTTCGTATACTCGTTACGTCATTGAAGGTTATGAAACGGGGTCGTGACTGTGTGACTTTCTCGACGGCGGTTTTCAAATAATCTTCAAAACAACTGACAATTCTTGTTAGCAGTTCTGTGTATCGCATTTTTTCTCTGATTTCGTTTGCCTTGCCATTCCACGCTTCGTCTTGCCTTGTCATCTCCTTTTCCATATAAGTCCACCGAGATAGCTATTAATCTCTTATTAAAACCCACACTCATTTTTAAAAAATTTATCGCACAGAAGTATTGACAAATTGTTTTAAAACAGTATTTATATCGATTGAGGGCGCTCTATTAGGTTCAAAAGAAAATTGCTTCGGTCATTAGATAATATTATCCTAAAAGTTTAGATATGTTATATTGCCTTCTGAATCAATTCTTGCACCTGCATGTCGATCCGCCCAGCAACTGAAGACAATTCCAACAGGTAGGCTCGCAGGATGTCTTCCAGCAACTTCGATGTGGACTGATAAAACAGTTGGACCCTCGCCCAGTCCCATAACACCTATTTTCAATTCATTTAGCGCTTTAAGTAGTTCCTTTTCTAATTCTGCGATCTTTAGGTTTGTATTATGTGTACCAACAGAACGAAGTAAGGCTTTTTTCGCCAAGTTCATTGCTATATCCTCTCCTCCTCCTATCCCTATCCCTAAGAAGTAAGGAGGGCATCCTTTTGCTCCAGCGTCAACTACTGAATCAACAATAAATCTTTTTATCCCCTTTAGCCCCTCTCCTGGTTTCAATAATCCTAGTTTTGAGATGTTTGTGCTCCCTCCGCCTTTTGGAAATGCAACGAGTTCTAACATATTGCTGTTAGGAACGATCTCCCAATAAATCCATGGGATGTAATCTGCTACATTATTGCCAGTATTTCCCTTGAAAAGATCGACAGCATTTGGTCTTAAGGGAACATCATGTGTAGCTTTAATAGTAGCTTTTTTGAGGATATTTGGTAATTCTGCAATGATCGGAAAGTGTTCTCCCGCCTTAACGAAAAAAGAAACGACTCCCGTGTCCTGGCACATAGGAAGTATTGAAGTTTTTGCTGTTATGAAATCATCGACAATAGCTTGTAACTGTGTTTTGGCAACATCAGTTTGGCTCTCTTCTAAGGCTTTAAGTAGTGCTTTCTCAACGCTATCTGGAAGTTTAGTAACTGCTGATCTTAAGAGTTCAATAGCAACATTCTCAATGATTTCAGGAAGTTCCATTATTCATCCTCCAGGTTCGATTATGTGCAATTGTTTGTAAACTTTGGTGACATTCTCTCTAACACGGTCATTTACTTGTGCAAAGAGGTTGTTCCCATGTGAATCTATGGCGACAACTAATGGACCAAAATCTTTTACTTCGTAAACCCAAAGGCATTCGGGCATGCCTAATTCTTGCAGCCAGAACACATCTTTTACTTTCTTAATTCGATTAGCCGCAAGAAGAGCAGCTCCTCCAGTAAATGCCCCATAAACGCATACTTCCTCTTGACAGGCTTTTGTAGTTCTCATGCCCATTCCACCCTTTCCAATAATAATCCGAGGATGGAAAGCTTTGATGAATTCTTCCTCAAAAATCTCCATACGTGCCGAAGTAGTAGGACCTGCAGCAATAACAGTCCATTCGCCAGTTTCACTTTTTTTCATCACTGGTCCACAATGGAAAACACCGATGCCTTCAAAATTTACAGGTAGTTTTTTACCTGCATTATGCAATTCTAAAGCTTTCAAATGCGCTTCGTCTCTTGCGGTAACAATAGTCCCTGAAACGTATAGTGTGTCTCCAACTTTAAGTCGTCTTACAGCTTCTTCAATTATTGGCGTTGTCAAATGAAATTCACCCATATGTACCACCTTTTTCAAGGAGAATTTAATAGTGAGAAGGATGCTATCAACTTAAATATTTTAATGATAATATCTGATGCAAAATCGTTTCTAAGAGAGGAGGTGTTATACAATAACGTTAATCGCTTCAGGGACTCTCGGACACGGAGAGACCAAAGATTTTGAGGTGGAATTACGAGATGGGGTAAAGTACAGCATTTATGTTAACCCTACTGAACCTCATGTTGATTTCGATCTCTATATCTATGACGAGAATGGTAATTTGATTGAGTATGATAGCTCAGCTGATAGTGATGCATATTGTTTCATTATACCTAATCACACGGGTTCATTCAGATTATTGATCAAATCAGAAGCAGGTTTTAGTAAGTATTACATCCGTGTTGTCCAAGAACGAAAATTAGATTAATTAGGAGGTTTTGGTAAATATTACATCTATGTTATCCAAGAAGGTTAGAATTATCTAATAAACTAAAGTTAATAACGACTAGGAATTTATGAGATACTGCCAAGAAAAAACTAAAGATAAAATTTGCTTATTTCTAGAACTTCCTCTACTCGTTCTTGCATGAAAACGAAGTGAATTAGGGAATTTGGAAGGAAAAGACACTTTACAAAGCCTATGGTCATATATGAAACTTTAAAAGTTGATACACGTAAAGAATATTGACAAACGTAAAGTTTAAATAAATGGTAACTATCGACAAATAGCAACTTGTTTCCGTACACCACAATTACAGAACTCCCCAACGTGAGTTGAAATGTCTAAGACGATCAGATTAGATTCCACGGAAGCAGCGAAATTTGCTGCAAAGATCCAAGAGAGGAGTGGGGAACCGATCGACATGTGCTTTCAATGTGGAGAGTGTTCCTCTGCATGCCCAGTATCTTCAGATATGGATCTAATGCCTTCTACATTGGTTCGCTTTACTCAATTGGGACTGAAAGATGAATTAATCAATGCAAAGACCATCTGGGTATGCGCTTCGTGTTTTCATTGTGTAACTCGATGTCCAAAGGGGATTGATATAGCCAAAGTAGCTGAAGCTCTTCGACAAGAATTACTGCGGAAAAAACTAGATTATGTTGAGGTACGAGACCTTTCAATGGAAGAGAGGCAAGAAATTCCACAAATTGCAATCATTTCTAACTTGCGCAAATTTTCAAGATGAGATGGTGTAAGTCGTGAAGATCCCATATTTTCCGGGTTGCTCCTTAAAAACCATAGGCGAAGGATTCGAAAAGTCAGCTATCGCATCAGCTGCAATTTTAGACTTTGAACTTGAAGAACTACCGAGATGGGTCTGTTGTGGAACGGTTAGTTCTCTCACTACTGATGATTTAATGCACCATCTTGCTCCAATACGAAACCTTATACGTGTTGAAGACATAAAGGAAACACAGTTAGTCACTTTGTGTTCTGTCTGCTATAGCACACTTAAACGGTCCAATGCGCTCGTGAAGAATGATCCCGAGAAACTAAAAACTATGAACCAATTCATGGACAAAGAAAATGAATATCAAGGCAGCGTCAAGGTATTACACTTCCTCGAACTATTAAGGGAGATGGGCTTTGACAAAATAAAAGAGAAGGTAAAAAAGCCTCTAAGGGGATTAACGCTTTCACCGTATTACGGTTGCTTACTAGTAAGACCGAAAGAATTTGGCATTGATAATCCCGAAGATCCTACAATATTACAGGAGTTGACCAAGGCGCTCGGTGCAGATGTGATAGACAACCCTTATCAACTTAAATGTTGTGGGAGTTATCATACAGTAGATAAACCTAACCTAGTAGCCGATTTAGGCTACAAAATATTGACCTATGCGAGAAATTCAGGGGCAGATGCCTTAGTTCTAAGCTGTCCCCTATGTGCATTTAATCTGGATAATAGACAACGAGAGATAAAACGTCAATATCCTGATTTTGTTGAAATCCCCATCTTATATTTTACTCAGTTAATGGCACTAGCATTTGATCTAGGCGAAGAAAAACTTGGGTTTGATATTCATTATGTTGATCCTGTTCCTTTATTGAAAGAAAAGCAATTACTGATCGATTCTTTACCTTTAATTAAAGAAAAATAAAACCAAATGAGAGGGGTCAAACTTGGAAGAAGAAGCAGAAAAAGAGAAAATGGTGAAGGTATATATCATGGGACGCGAGTTTGAGGTCCCCGCCACTCTAAATATCGTAAAAGCATTCGAATATGCTGGTTATAGATTTGTACGAGGAATTGGTTGCAGGGGAGGATATTGCGGAGCTTGCGCCACAGTTTATCGATTTAAAGATGATTACAGGCTTAATTTTGCCTTGGCTTGCCAGAAGGCAGTAGAAGATGGCATGTATCTTACTATACTGCCATTTGTTCCTGCTGAGAAGGCGCAATATGAACTGGATAAACTAAAACCTAGAGGAACTGTATTGCTTGAACTTTATCCGGAGATCGCACGCTGTGTGGCGTGCAATACATGCACCAAAGCCTGTCCACAAGAATTAGAGGTAATGGATTATGTTCAAGCTGCTATTCGTGGTGACATAAAAGAATTATCTAATTTGAGTTTTGACTGTATTCAATGCGGTTTGTGTGCTATGAGATGCCCTGCAGAGATTGTTCCTTATAATGTAGGACAACTTGCACGTCGATTATATGGGAAATATGTCGCACCCCAGGCAAAACACACTCATGCACGCGTTGAGGAAATCCATGCGTGTGTATTTGACGAAGAACTTGACAATTATAGCATATTAGTAAAAGAGGATGTTGAAAAACTAAAGAAGATATATGTGGAGCGAGAAATTAAGGTGGGATAGATAGATGGAACGTGGTTATCCCGATTACATGCTGGAGTCAATTGAACTCGTGAAACAGACGCGAGAAAGACGTCTAAAAGAAATTCCTGAACTTATGACACTTGAGGAAAGAGAGGCGATCCTAAGACAATATCATCCTGATTACAAAGAAGGTGGAAAGCGCACCGTAAAGGTCGGTGTGAACGCTGGAGAACCCATGCCACATGAGGCAGCAGACCTGATTGAGGCTTATCCTCTTATCGAACCAGAACAAATCGATCTGTCGACTATAGATTACGATTCAGACATTTTGATCATTGGCGCTGGTGGAGCTGGATTAACAGCTGCATTGTGGGCTGTAAACTCTGGTGCTGACGTTGATCAAATACTAATGGTCACAAAATTGCGTATGGGCGATTCAAACTCGAAAATGTCTCAAGGTGGTATTCAAGCTGCAGATTGTGAGGACGATAATCCTGTTCTACATTATTTAGATGTTATTGGGGGCGGACACTTCACAAACGACCCTGAATTAGTCAAGTGGCTAGTTCGGGAAGCCCCTATGATCATAAAATGGCATGAAGAATTAGGTATAATGTACGATAAGGATGAGGAAGGTTGCATGTTTGTCGCACCAGGTGGAGGGACTTGCAGAAAGAGAATGCATTCTTGTAAAGACTATACTGGCATGGAGATCGTACGCGTTTTGATGGATGAGGCATTGAATCTAGATATACCGACACTTGAATTTACAAGTGCTGTGGAGTTACTTATGGATGATGCAGGTAAAGTTGCTGGAGCAGTTCTTTGGGATATGGAAAAAGAAGATTATTTCATTGCAAGAGCGAAAGCAACATTGATGGCAACTGGTGGTTTCGGACGACTCCATATTCAAGAATTTGCTACCACGAACCATTATGGCGCCACCGCAGACGGTCTGGTTATGGCAAACCGAGTAGGTGCGAGAATCATTGACATGGACTCAGTTCAGTATCATCCAACTGGAAGTTCATATCCTGAACAAATCGTAGGTCTTCTGTGCACTGAGAAATTAAGAGGAAGAGGCGCTCAGCCCGTAAACAAGTATGGCGAAGAGTTCGTGTATCCGCTTGAGCCTAGAGATGTCGAATCAGCAGCTCTTATCAGAGAATGTGCTAAAGGAAATGGGCTTGTAACCCCGACTGGCATGCCTGGAGTATGGCTGGACACTCCTCTGATCGATATTCTTCATGGTGAAGGCACTATCGAAAAGGAATTTTCAGCCATGTCTCTAAAGTACAAACGGTTTGACATTGACATGACACAAGATCCTATTTTTGTTTATCCAACGCTCCACTTCCAGAATGGCGGAATCGTAATTAACGAGCGTACTGGGGTTGTAGGTGTTCCCGGACTCTTTGCATCTGGTGAAACAACAGGCGGAGTTCATGGCAAGAACAGATTGATGGGTAACTCAATCTTGGACTATTGTGTGTACGGAAGACGAATGGGCATCTACGCAACAGAATACGTCAAAAACGCAACAGTGGGCAAATTAAACTTAGATCACGTAACCAAATATACGAAATTATTAGAGGACGCTGGGGGAATTCCTCGCACTAGAAAGGCGCCTATTCTCCTCCCCGAGTATAGAGGCGAAAGGACAATATCCCATGCTTTAGCATTGCTCGGATAAAAAGAGATGAATGATAATGGCTAAGAAAATTGGTGCATTCATCTGCCAATGCGGCGGTAATATTTCCAATGTTGTTGACGTTGACAAAGTGGCAAAGGCGCTCGACGACGAAGATATTGAATTGGCAGAAATCGAAACGTACCTTTGCTCCGAACCCTCAATTGAGCGAATGAAAGAGGTCATTGAAGAAAAAGGGCTTGATCGACTTGTTTTAGCTTGCTGTACTCCGAAGATGCATTTGAAGAAGTTTCAGAGAGTACTCAAAGAAGCTGGAATAAATCCCGCACTTGTCGATGTTATTAACGTTAGAGAACACTGCAGTTGGGTTCATGAAAACGACCCTGAGGGTGCAACTCTAAAAGCCACCGATCTTGTTCGCGGAGGAATTAAAAGAATAGAAAAATCAGTACCTCTCGAAACAAAAGAAATTGATGTTACACCAAAAGTTTTAGTCGTTGGAGGAGGAATAGCAGGAATTATAGCCTCTCTTCGTGTGGCAGAGAATGGTATAGACTGCTATCTAGTTGAAAAAGAGCCAAGCATAGGCGGCCATATGATTCAATACCCAAAAGTGTTCCCGACACTTGATTGTAGTCAGTGTATTTTAACTCCTAAGTTAGGAGATGTCTGGGATTCGTCTATTCAGCTTTCCACCCTATCAGAAATAGAAGACATTTCTGGAACACTTGGAAACTGGAAGGTAAAGTTAAAACAAAAAGCACGATATATTGATATTGAAAAATGTACAAGTTGCGGAGATTGTGCCAGATATTGTCCAGTAAAATGTATCAATGAATTTAATGTTGATTTAGATAAACGAAGTACAGCTTATATTCCTTTTCTTCAAGCAATTCCTCCAGTTTATACAATAGATCCTGAGCACTGCCTCTATTTTAAGTATGGGATTTGTAAGATTTGTCAAAAAATCTGTTCTGCAGACGCCGTAAAGTTAGATGACGCCGTAAAGTTTGCCGAAATAAACACAGGCGCTATAATTTTAGCAACTGGTTATGATCTTTATGACCCAAGTGTTTTAGGAAGATACCTCTACGGCAAACATCCAAATGTCCTAACGTCACTACAAATGGAGCGAATGCTGGATATTACAGGACCAACAACCAGCCGAATTGTTCGTCCAAGCGACGGAAAAAGTGTAAAAAAGGTCGCCTTTGTGCTTTGTGCGGGATCACGAAATAATGAAGCTGGAGCAAATAGGGATGAAGGTGTTCCGTATTGCTCTACTGTATGTTGTCTCTATGCTCAGAAGCAAGCGATACTGTTGCGAAAACTCGATATTGACGTATGGATCCACTACATCGACATTAGATCGCCAGGAACAAAATATGAAGACTTTTATCATCATACACAAGAGTTAGGGGTCAATTTCATCAAAGGTAAGATTTCTGAAATTATGCCAACTCCCAATAATGATGGAAGACTTATAGTCCGTGCAGAAGATATGCTCATTAATAGGATGATTGAAAATGAAGTCGATCTTGTGGTTCTCTGTCCACCAATTCTGCCAAGCGAAGGAACTGAGGAGTTGGCACAGAAGTTAAAGGTTCCATTAAACGAATACAAATTCATATTAGAAAGTCATCCTAAATTAGATCCGTTAGCGACAAAGAGGGAAGGAATTTTTGCAGCAGGAATGGCTACGGGACCAAAAGATATCCAGACAACAGTCTCTGAAGCTGAAGGGGCAGCCATGAAGGCCGTGAATTTTGTAAGTGCGAAAAAAGAAATCGAACCAAATAAAGCGTATATTATTCCTGAATTTTGTAATGGCTGTCGAGAATGCATTAAAATCTGTCCAGAAGAGGCAATTACAATTATAGACGAAAAAGCAGTGATCAATGATCTAGCGTGTACAGGTTGTGGATTATGTGTTCCTATATGCTCAGAGAATGCAATCGATATGCAAAGTTATTCAGAGGAACAATTACTCGCGCAGATTAAAGGAACGTTGGCGGATTCAAAGGCTGAACTGAAAATTTTGGTGTTCGTGGAAAAAGAACTGGTGTATACCGCAGCGGACATTGCAGGTGTTTCTAGACTAATCTATCCTAGCAGTGTTAGGTTTATACCGCTTCCAAGTAATGCGAGATTGAAACTTTCATACATTCTTTACGCTTTTGCGAATGGAGCAGACGGTGTCATGTTTTTGGAGGCGCCCGAAGAGGAAGGTCCTGTTCCAGAAGCACATAAGGCTGCAGAAAAAATAATTGAGGAATACCAAGAAGTGCTTGAGGACGACTATGATCTTGACAGTTCGCGTCTATGGTTTAGTCGAATCTTTGTGCCCGATTGGAGAAAACTCGCTACTGTTTTTGATTCATTCCATCAATTGATCGTGGATCTCGGCCCGTTGACCGATGAAGAACGTAAAGAATTAATGCAAGCGTGGTCTAAGGGGAAGAAGTTACCACAAGTTCAATAAAGTGTAGCTTCCCCATCATCAATTTTGAAGTCTACTGTTTCTTTCATTCTTATCGAGAATAATAGCAGGCCAGCTAAGGGTAGAATAGCCATAAGAGCCATCATTGTGGCGAGACCGAAAAGTTCAGCAAGGAATCCGGCTATGAGTGGTCCAATAGTAGCACCAATGCCCAAACTCGTCATAATAAGCCCCATTCCTTCACCTCTATTCTCTCTTGGGGCCACATCTGCAACAATTGTTGTCGCAGAGACCATAACTGATGCATAACCGAAAGCAACGAGAACCTGAGATGGAATCAATGCAACAGGTGTAGTGGAAAGGCCGAACCAAACAGCACTAATTCCACTGGCGGCGAGTCCCATTATCATGACTGGTTTACGCCCAATTCGGTCACAGCAGAGTCCCATAGTCCACATGAAAATCGCTTGTGTCCCCATATTGAGCGCATAAAGTAATCCAACCTGTGCTGGTGTCCCGCCCACAGCAACTACATACAAAGGAAATAGGCTGTACAGGCCCAGAAGTCCTCCATGGCGGAGTATGAGCGTGACATAAACGGTTGATAGTCCTCGTTTTCGAACAAACTCATCTTTTTTGAACATCACTGTAAATCTTCGTTTCAGATCATTAACTACCTTTCTAAGGTTAGCAGGCTCATTACTGGGATTTACTTGTGTTTCTAAGGCCTTGAAATCTGAAAAAACAAAGATAACAATAATTGCTGCAAGAAATGTTATGAAAGCAGCTGCAATGAAAGGGAATGTTATGGAAAATAATTCAACCAAAAAACCGCTTGCTAGGGCGCCAACAAACCATCCTGATGAGAGTGCCGCGTTCATTATGCCCATACCACTACCTCGTTTTTCCCCGTTTAGGTTCGAGGCGATGGCTAGTGCAATGGGAGTAAATGCTCCAACTGCAATTCCTCTGATCAAGCTCAAGCCAATGAGTTCGTAAACGTTCTTGGAGAAGTAAAAGCCTATCAAGATGAATCCTGAAGCAAAGAGACCACCCATCAAGAAAGGTCTTCTTTTTCGAAGAGTGTCGCTAAGAGAACCCCATATTACGGTAAATAAGAGGTAAGTGAGGAAAAATGACGAGAACAATATGCTGATTTCAATGAGATTTGCACCTAATTGTTCCGCGTAAAGTGGCAGAATAGGTGGAACAATCATGTACGCAAAATAAGCAAAAAAAGCTGTAAAGTAAAGTGGTATCAGTTCTCTCCTCATAATACTACCTTTTCCTAAAACCCATAGAATCAATATTTTTTAACGATTGCGAGATATAAACGCATTTAGACTGATTAGAGATCTATAATACAAGAAAACAATAAGAAATCCAATAGAACAATGCTTTTAAGTTTATTGAATTGGGATTTAGAAAATGCTTTTCGATAATAAAAAGAGAAAAGAAAATGAGCAAACAAACCTGCATGGCAATTAATTGATTTTTGGATGTATTATAGTTATTGTGGTGGTCTTTCTCGCATTATAGCATATAATGAGGGCGGTTTAGGCGTACATTCGAGTTCGACTCGTATCGGATACGTTGAGCCAATATCATGTGTTTTTTCCAAACCATCCATAATTTCTTCAATTTTCTCTGTCGGAATGCCGAAAATAAGTTCACTGTCTGCAGCCATACCAAATCTTCTCGTTCCGTAACAAGGAAAAGCAATATTCACATCATTTCTAAGATAAGTTGCTGCTATACCTTCGGCACAGGTTCCCGCTTCCGCGGCAGTGGTAAATGAAAGCCTCTCACCAGTTTTCCAAGTGGTAGCATGAATCAATCTTGTCATTTGGGCAGGATTT
>JAECRW010000283.1 GCA_016294985.1 Candidatus Sifarchaeum marinoarchaea
GAACATATGGTAAATGAGGCATCCCCCCTCAGACTTGCATTCCCCGCGAGGATGATACCCGATCGCCAGATCGCGCTTGAAAAATTCCTTGTTGCGATCGCTGGTCACGCTAGAGCCAAGTAATGGATGACACGCGCTCACGCCATGGCTTATCAAGAGCTTTGTCATCGCGTGCCGAATCCAACCCTTTATCGTCTGCCCTCCGATCCGACCAACTTTGGTAAACGGGGATTGTTTCTTCCGGTCCGACTCGTTTTTCGCGTGCGTGAACATTACGAGCGCGTTACTTCGATTTGTCACGCTTTCGCCCAAAAAAGCCGTCGCAATTACCTTTTTTTCAACTACCAAATCAACCATCTCCGTTAGGTTTACTTTCTCTTTAAAAAAATCCTATTTAAACTCCTCAACTTTTTTATAAACCACTTCTCTAGAAATACTATCGTATAAATCACATCGCCAGTTAAAAACCTTACGAATTCATTACCCGTTTGCGCAAAATACTTTCGGATATCCCCCCATACGCTTCGTCAGTTTTAACTTACTTTCCTCTAGAAAGCATTTTCTTCTGGTCACTTTGGAATTTATTTTTGAAATATCACTTCTCTAGAATTTTTCATATACTGGCTTATTAACGGGTTCCTTTTTTAATTATCTTAAAAATAAAACGTTTTTTCGATTTTCATATATTATTATAACAATTTATTTTTAAATAATAGTATAAACTTAATTATTTTAGGAACGTATTTCTATTAGTTAAACTGATAAATAGGTGTTTAGAATCGCACTCCTCGTGATGGCTTGTATTTTGGGCATCCTCCTTCTCTCTCTAGCAGGGGTGAAGCAGATTCTCGCACTAGATGCAGATGCCTACATATGGGCGGAGAATCCCCCGAAAATACGACTGAGCAAATTTTTCGAGCGGCTACAGGGCTATACCAAGGCGAAAGGGTACAATCTCCGGCAACTCTATCCCTTCCAGCGAAAAAGCATCCGAAAGATTTTCAGGCCGAAGAATTTACTGGTGGTCGTCCGGACTGGGGGTGGGAAGACTATTGTTGGGTTCGCCTGCCTCTGGCGGGCGTTAATGAACAGGCGCATAGGCGTGTACTTAGTCCCTCAAAACCAGCTCCTCGCCCAAAAGCTCACGCAGATAAAGCAGTTTTTTGGAAATTTTGCGCACGTCGTGACGCTCTCAGGTGAATACAAGCCATCGCCCACCTACTTACGTA
>JAECRW010000284.1 GCA_016294985.1 Candidatus Sifarchaeum marinoarchaea
CGATCTGTGAAACTGTGACTTTTGTGAGCATATCTTAGAAGAATATTAGTCTTTTATCGCATCTCACACTCTTTAATTAACATCTCTAGATCATTGGTCAATACAAAAGATTCTCTAAGACGTTGCAGTGTGAGTAAACAGTCCGTATAGTCACACCTAATAAATGAGCAGTTATGTTTTAGATTTGCTGATTCAAGTCTGAGAAATGAGCATATGTTTATCAACTGTGGTTAAAACTGGACATTTTTTAAATGTTTATGTTAATCTCTAGGATATTGTTCAACACTATGTCCGATTTACAATATGTCCAGAAAACACCAGTTAGGAAAAGGGGAATAGGTCTCAAAAACACCAGTTAGAAAATTATGTTTTGGATATGCCTCAATATGCTTATCAACCTACTTCCTATCTTAGCCTCTAGGATGTACTTCGCCTAAATCACATTTGTAGATCAGCTTAAGATAAACAAAGTGAGGGCATTCCTTTTCCTTACATCGTTTTGTCTCAATGAAGCTAGGCTCCAATTCTATGTTATGTAGAAGGCAATAGGGTATGGAATTGTCGGAAGAGCTCATAACCCATATGTTTGAGATATGCCTTAATATGCTTTATCATCACATCATCTAAAGGCTAAGAATATCCATATGGAAAATCTTAAATGGCATAGTATTCATACGTTTTATTTCTGTCCAGTTTCCCAGATGAATCCCAAGCGCGGAAATCTCCACAATATCGTTTCCCACCGCGCCCTTCATCTGGGTTATGAAACTCTTTCTAAAAAGAATTAATCATATGATTATGACCATAAGGCATATATGAGCATATTCTACCTAATTTAAGACTGTGGAGATTCAAAATGCAGAACGATAAACGGAAAGTCTCTTCTAGAGTTACGCATTTTAGAGAAAAGAAGTGGTTTACGGATGATGTTGATTCTTTCATGGGTCGCCATAGAATAGATGATAGAACAAAAGGCATCCATACTTATGTTTTAGATTTAAAGGAAACTATTGAAAAATTGAAAGAACATTCTTGTCAAGATACATCCTTAGAAACTACACCAGAGATGCCTTCTAAAGAAGAACATAAGAAACTCATTCAGAATGACCCGCCCTATGTGCCTATCAATCCAATGAATCCGCTAAATGTAGAATGCAATTTTCATGCATACAATCCTAAAACTGGAAAGCATTTCTG
>JAECRW010000112.1 GCA_016294985.1 Candidatus Sifarchaeum marinoarchaea
CCGGCATTAGTTTGATTCTCCCTAACTAGATTTTGACTTCATTACGATCTTCTGAGGTGCAAAAAACCAGAAGTTTGCTTGCATTCTAGTTTTAAAAGTGATACATTTTAAAAATATTAACCATGTACGCAAATAGACTTTGACTACTTAATGTAAAATGCTAGAAATAATAAACAAATAAGACAAACTTACGTAAATTTAACTAAAGTTAACAGTATTATTATCGTCATTGTTATTAGTGGCAACCTAAGACATAGGCTAGGTGTATTTAATGGAAACACACAATGCACAGCATCGGTTTTTCCTCCCTCGAGAAGTGCTTATTGGGGGAGGCGTGATTAATCGCGTAGGAAAAGTATGCGTAGAATTGGATTTTGGAAAAGCGCCGTTAGTCCTTGCCGACGAAATTACAATTGATATTGCAGGAAATACCGTTCTTGCTTCACTGGAAGAAGAGGGATTTCAACCGCTTAAGTTGATCATCACAGATTCTAATTTAGAGCAAGTAGAAATAGTTGAGAAAAGAATCCGCGAATCGAACATAAATATCGTTTTAGGAGTTGGTGGAGGAAAGGTCATAGATGTGGCAAAAGTCTCTGCGATGAATTTGAACATCCCTTTTATTAGTGTACCTACAGCAGGATCACATGACGGAATCGTCTCGCCTAGAGCGTCTATTAAAAAACCCATGATACCACACTCAATTCCTGCTAAACCTCCAATAGCCATTATCGCAGATACCGAAATTATAGCAAAAGCCCCTTATCGGTTACTAGCTTCTGGCTGTGGAGATATAATAAGCAATTCTACTGCTGTGCTGGACTGGGAACTTGCACATAAAATCCGAAACGAATACTATGGAGAGTATGCCGCATCTCTTGCCTCTATGAGTGCAAAAATGATTATTGAAAGAGCTAATCAAATTCGGTTAGGCATGCCAGGAAGTGTACGGATCGTAATGGAAGCATTAATTAGTAGCGGAGTTTCCATGTGTATTGCAGGAAGCAGTCGTCCAGCAAGCGGTGCAGAACATATGTTTTCACATGCCCTGGATCAAATTCACATTAAACAAGGAACGATTTCTCCAGCGTTACATGGAGAACAAGCTGGTGTAGGGTCTATTATGATGATGTATCTTCACGGAGGAGATTGGAAAGATATTAAAAATGCGCTGCAAAAAATAGGATCTCCAACAACCGCTGAAGAATTAAAAATCGCTGAAGAATATATTATAGAGGCACTTACTACTTGTCATAAAATACGAACTGAGAGATACACCATTTTAGGCGAAAAAGGTTTAACAAAAGAGGCTGCTATGCGATTAGCGAACGTTACAGGCGTAATAAAAGGATAAGAGTGAAGAAAATGGATAACTTGGAACCTGTGATAACATTCATCGCAAAAAACCTAGCAAAACCTGGTTACAGGTTTCAACACATGGGAGAATCAGAGAAATGTAAGACTTGTAAAATGTATCAAGTTTGCATTCAACCTTTAGAAGCAGAACGCATTTACGAAGTAGTAGAGATATTAGAAAACGAATTTGAATGCCCGATTCATGAAGAACAAATTAAAGTTGTTCGTGTAAAGGAGACGGAAAAGGAAGTAGTAATTCCAACCAATATGACTTTTTCTGGAGCGACTATATCTTTCCAGCCCCAGGAGTGCCCCGAAATCTGTGATTTCAGGAAGTTTTGTGTTCCCGCTGGACTCAAAGAGGGAGACAAAGTACGTATCATAGATACCATAAAAAAGGCGGAATGCAGCGAAGGAAAAGAAATATCAGTTGTTTTAGTTGCCAGAATTCCTCAAGAGAACCAAACTTAAACTTGAGGTTGACGTTCATAAACTTCAATGAATTCTACAGAGGTAAACTCTTCAAAAAATTTGTGAATGTCGCTCGCTATGCCACTTTTGGCAAATTGAAGGCCCTCCATAAAAAATAGTTCTTTCGGAATTGCAATAGATATCTTGTCTTCTTTAACATCAATTTCAAGAGTTTCAGGGAGCGTCGAAATTCTGCGCTTCATCAGTTCCATTATACACTCTTTTGTATCCTCTATTTTCTTAAGAATGGTTACCTCATAACTAAGAATTTTACCGGCTAACGGATGATTTAAGTCGAGACGCACACGTCCGCCAGATACACTTTGAATAGTTGCTAATGAACCTTTGTAACGGAATGTCATCCCCACTTGGGGCTTGAGGTCTCTTTTTCTAAACTCACGTATAGGAATAGTCTTTACACGCGAAGAATCTCGTCCTCCAAAAGCCTTTTCTGGAGGGATTTCTAAGCTGGCGTTCTGATCCCCAACTTTAAGTGTTAGTAAAGCGTCATCGAGACCCTCTACAACCCAACGTTCCCCAACTACAACTAATTCTGGGCCGTAAACTCCATCTTCACGATGCATTTTCTCCTTTTTTGCAATTTCTTCATTTGTCAAGGCAAATATTTGGTCTGTATCTTTTATTCGTCCGATGTAGTCGATCAATAAAAAATCGCCTTTATTTATTGGAATTTCTTCGGATTCGCTCATATTTAACACCCTTATTGTTTATTCTCCTTTTCTGAGATACCATCCAAGATCTATAATGTTCTTTATACATATTTTAAATCGATTTAGTTGCATTTTCGCAAAATCGTGGAGGATCTTGCCAAGGCCTATTGGAAAGCCATTTTCATCAAGAAGGATGGCATAATCGCCTTTTCTTGCTTCATAACATATTTTATCAACTGCAGAAAAGGATATATTTCTTCCATAGAGAATTGTTTGTGCTCCTTTTGCGGTTAGTTGAATTTTATGCGAAGTAAATTTAACTATCTCAAAAACGGCTTCGAGACTCAATTTAAATTTTTTGTTTTTGTCTAACTCTCCTATTTGCATCCCTAAAGAATAAGGTTGTTTTTTATCAGCTATCGCTTCTACAATCTTAATCATTTTGTCAGATACTAAAAAGATTTCTTTCCATTTCCCTTCTCCGATGATGAGATGTTTATTCTGAATAAACTTCTCCGCAATTTTTTCGCCAAATAGTTTATCAATAGCATTTTGAATAAACTTGAGTTCTTCGTGAGTTGAAAGTCGAAACATAATCATTTTTTCAGCTATCCTTTTGGAGTTTGCAAATAAAAAACCCTTCAGTTCCATCTTTATGAGGATAAAGTCTTCGCGCTTCTTTGATTGAAGGATGAAGCGTTTCACCGAATATTACACCAGTAAAAGCAGGGGATCCTCTATTAAAATCCATCTTTTTAACATGAATATCTTCATTCTTGAGTGCGTGATCTATCACAAACTCATTTTCTTCGGGTGCTATTGCACATGTCGAATAGACTAGACTTCCACCTGGTTTTAAACACGCTAATGCGCCATCTATCAGACTTTTTTGCAATTCAGCGACATACAATATATCTTTTAATTCACGACTTGTTTTTCGTGTAGGATCACGAGGAATAAGTCCTTCACCAGTACATGGTGCGTCCAATAATACTTTATCGGCTTGTAAACCAAGATCAGATATTTGACGACCATCCATGCGAATAATCAAAGCATTGTATACACCACATCGAGACAGGTTTGATCGAAGGCTTTTGATACGTTTCCGATTAATGTCTATTGCGACAATGACTCCTTTGTTTTTCATAAACTGGGCTATCTGGGTAGTTTTTCCCCCCGGAGCGGCGGCTAAATCGAGTATCATTTCGCCTGGGTTTGGATCAAGAACCTGAACCGGTATCATAGAGGCTTCGGATTGTAGAAAATAGAAGCCTAGAAGATATTCGTTAGTCGCTCCTAAAGGAAACGGTGTTTTAAGGACTCTGTAACCATATGAAATACCAGAAATTTTCTCAAGAACAAATCGTTTTTTAGTAAACAAAGTAACAAAATCTTCTTCATCAATTCGAAGAGTATTGCACCGTAAAGATGGTATTAGCTTTTGCTCATTCGCTTCAAGAAGTTTAACAGTTTCTTCTTTCCCGAACATTTCCAGATATCGCTTCACCATATATTTGCGATAATTATATCTTTCAGCGAGTTCTTCTACAAGATCATCTTCAGTAAACAAACGCCTCTACCTCTCACAGAGAACATACTCCGTTTTAAATTAAAGTAGCTTAGTAGTCGAGAGATAGAAAAAGATAAAAGGCAGGAAAATAAAAAGATAGCGCAATATTTAAAAAAACACAAGCAAACCTTGCAACTGCTTAGGGCGTTGCTTCCAGAATTGCTGTAAGAGTTCGCTTTTGAGCCTGTCGAAGAACCACTATTTCCACTTTATCTCCTGGATTTCGCTTCATAATATCAGCTACTAATTCTTCAGCCGTAATTATTTCTTTACCATCGAATTCGAGAATTATGTCCCCAGGAATCATTCCTGCTTTGTTTGCAGGACTTCCTTGACCTACTTGCACAACAAACACTCCTTTTTCTGTGGGAAAACCGTAATAGTCTGCTGCTTGTTTAGTTAAAGTCAATCCATTGAATCCTAGAAATGCTTTTGTATGGCCTCCTTCGGTAACGATCTCAGTTCCACATTGCGTCGCCTGGTTTGTGGGAATTGCAAAGCCAATTCCTTGAGCAAATGGAATTATGGCAGTATTTACTCCAATGACTTTGCCCTGCATGTTAACCAATGCACCACCACTGTTACCTGGATTAATAGCGGCGTCAGTCTGGAGAAGACCATCAATCATGCCTTTTTGTGATTGGATTGAGCGATTTAAGGCTGAAACAACTCCAAAAGTCACAGAAGGTCCTCCTATTAGTCCTAAAGGATTTCCTATTGCATAGACACTTTGTCCAACGCGTACTTTTTCTGAGTCTCCCATTTCTGCAACGGGACAATCATCTTTTTCTGCTTTGATTACAGCTATATCGTGAGTTCCACAGCTGCCTATGAGATTACCTTTAGCTACAGTTCCGTCTGTAAATGTAACTGCAATCTCTTCAGCACCTTCGATAACGTGGCGGTTCGTTAAAATCAGCCCGTCTACCTCGATTATGATTCCTGATCCCGACCCTCGAACAGGTACAGGTTGATAAAATGGACGTTGCTGTAATCTTACAGTACCAATATTGACTATACTGCGGCTTACTAATTCTAGCATCTCTACAATTTCAGTTTCATCTTTATTTGACAAACCATTCACCACCAAACGA
>JAECRW010000016.1 GCA_016294985.1 Candidatus Sifarchaeum marinoarchaea
ACCGCTGAAGAATTCAAACAATGGAACATTATTGGCTCAACGTTAACCAAAGTGGGATTGTATACCCTTCACCGTAGTTTCGACTGGGAGACTCCGCCCTTCGATTATGTCATTATAGACGAGGCCAGTATGGCTAGCATCCCCTTAACACTTGTAGGCATGGTGTTTGGCAAGAAAATAATTCTGGTGGGTGATCATCTTCAACTGCCGCCCATTTTTAATGTCCCCATTAAGCAACGGCTCGAAAAATCACTATTTGAGATGTTGATTTCCAAGTATCCTGATCACAGTGTGTTTCTGGACACCCAATATCGGTCAAATAAATACATCGCCATGTTTCCCAGCCATTTTATGTATAAAGATCGGTTGAAAACGGCCTATGGTATTGAAAATATTCACCTTAATTTTTTTCCTGCTCACGAAGACGATTTCAGTCAGAATCTATCTGGTCAATACCCGATCGTCTGGATCGATACCTTTAACATTAACGGGCCGGGCCTTGACTGGCAATTATTCGGCCGGCGATACTCTGCCTGCAATGTATTCGAGGCCGCACTGGTCATCAAAATCCTGAAAGAATATCAGCAAGCGGGATACTCACTTGAGAAAGATATCGCCGTCGTAACACCGTTTCGTTTGCAGGCGGCACTGATTGGTCGATTAATCAAGCAGGTGTTTTCAAAACACATAAATGTCTACAATCTCTGGTCGATTGCCAAATCAAGCACTATAGACGCCTATCAAGGCCGCGAAAACAATATTGTAATCCTTTCTTTGGTAGATGATGGCATAAATCATAAAGCCGCTAAAGTGCTTCAGGATAGCCGAAGAATAAATGTAGCCATTACCCGCGCGAAAAGAAAACTACTCATTCTAGCCTCAAGTAAGCTAGCCGAAGCGATCAATATCCCTTTAATTGCTGCCTTATTTAAGTATGTCCAACGATATGGACACGTCTCAACTAACCTGCCAAAAGATTCTATCCCAGAAGAATTAGAAATGGCAAAAGCGGCGTTGAACGTTATTCTAACTCAAAGATAAGCGTAACTAACTAAATGAATAATAACTGGACAACGTCTCCATCTTTTAATGCTAATGTTTCTCGTAAAAAATCTGGGGCAATAATTTCAATAACATCTTCCCCATAATGACTTCGTTCAGCGTCTAATAATGCTCCCCTGACTTTGTTATTAATCATGGCACGGTATACTTTTACTGGCCCGTAGGTTCTTTGACCGTTTGACCATCCTTCAATCGGAATATATGGTACTGTGCTTAGATCTTTCCTTGCATTTATCTCTGCTTTAGATCTAAGTCGTAGATTTAGTGTTCCAGGATATGGAGTAAAGCCGAGTTTTTCTTTTAATTGTTGTAAGTACCCGTCTTTTTTAATATAATATGAACCTTCACCTAGCCCTGAAAAAACTTCTCCTTCAAGCATTATAGGAGGAAATCGATTAACAAATAAAATACCAAGGTTTGAATATACCTTTTGTAATATTTCTCTTCCTTCTTTCGTAATTCTTATTAATTGCCCCTTTGGAACGATTTCTCTAGATATCCAACCAAATAATTCCATATTTCTGAGTTTTCTTGAACTGGTTTGCTGACTGATCCTGAAAATTTCACTTAGCTTTACAGACGTCAATTTTATTGTTTTTTCAAGTGCACCTAGCTTTGCGATCTCTAAAAGCATGAAAAATTCCGAAGTTCTTATTTTCTGCAAATATTTCATATATTTTCCCTGCTTTGTACACTATTCGAATGAACTAAGAGCGTTCAAAGTCGGATTACGTGCAATTTTTTGCCGGAAAAGGTAAACCTGTCTGTCATCAATTACATACAATCCTTAATAGTCTATCTTTAAGACATCCCTCTCGAATTCAGAGTTAAAAGTGGATGTCAAAAATGAAAAACGTTGGTTTTTTATATACACTTTTAAATAGAGTGTGAGTTGATACAATATGCAAAGCGAGAGTGATCCTTGGGCGAAATTAGACCGTCTTCAAAGTCTTCCATCCTTGTTAACAGACTCATTGACGGATACAATGATTTTCATCTTCCGATTGGGTTGGATGATAGGCGGCTTTGTCTTTGCTATTGGGCTAATTAGTTACATGTCAGGTATTGATGAGCGTAACGGCAAGAAAATGATCTTCGGTGGCTTTTTGTTATTCATGCTGTTTCTCTATCTTGATACTGGAATTTGGATCTCCCTCTTCGGATGAACTCCATAATGTAACATGATTTTAAGCGAGTTATCTCTTCTCAATAATAAGAGTAGCTTTTTTCTTTTAATCCCTCACAAGGCGGCCATAAGCATAACTAACTACTTTTTAATTATATTTAGCAATTCCTCATAAATGTCTTTTTCATTTTCATGATCAGTTGAGCGAAATAGTTTTTCAACAATTAATTCGGGTGTGCTCTTAGCTAAATGATTAAATTTTGGCGTCCGATCAACAATGAGTTCAAGATTGTCATCTAATCCACTGGCTTCAATTCCGTCAATTCTAACAAGATCTTTGACAATTTGAGATATTTCATTAGCTAGATGGCTTACAAATACGGCACAGCACCTTTCATTTCTATTAAGCATTTCCAAAATGCCACCAATAACTTTAGCACCAGCACCTGGCTCTGTTATTGATTCAAGTTCGTCAACTAGAATAAGCTTGCTTTTAGGGCTAAGTATAACCTCTGCAAATCTTTTTAACGTTGTTTCAAAAGCCCCTGCACTGAGAATGCCGACAGATTTCGAAAAATAATAAATTTCTTCAAAAATGGATGAAAAAACATTTTCTGAAGGGACCGGTAATCCCATTTGCGCTAAAATTACAATTTGACAAATTAACTGAAGTGTACAAGATTTTCCACCAGAGTTAGCACCACTTAAAATGGCAATTCGCTGTTGATTTGTCCCTTCTAGAGCAAAGGGCACATCTCCAATAACATAATCAATAGGTATAACTTTCCTTTTACCTTCAAATTCTTCTTTTTTTAGGAATAGATTTGTACCTTTTTGGAAGCCAACACCAGTGTATCTTGTGTCAATACTAGGCGATATCAATTGGTACTCTTTCGCAAATCGCCCTATAGCAAAGAATAAATCAAAGTCAAGGAGGGTCTCTACCATTTTGTGAATAAAAGAGATATGCTTCTTACCGTCTTCAGCTAATTTTTTCAGAAGTTGAAACTTACGGGTAACAAATTTTTTTCGTATATTATCGATAACTTGTCTTCTCTTTTTTTGATTAATTTCGATGGGATACATCAGTTCTCTTGGAAAAAGATTATCAAGCCATTCAACTTCTTCATCTTTAAACTCTAGTTGAGTGCAAATCTTATCTTCGGCCTCTTGGATAATATCTGTCATTAAGTCACTGATATTGTCTTTCAAATAATGTTGAAATTGCTGAGGTGATCCTGCTTCTGATCCGAAAGCTTTAATTAGATTGAGAATCTCATCGCCCTCTATAGTCAAAGAACTTTTTGAAAGTTTGTCTACGAGTTCATTATTAATCCATAGTTCAATATCAGAAACAAATCCATCAAATTCACGTAATATATCTCTTAATCGATCCAGTTCTGGATCAAATTCTTCGGCTATGTCACCACTGGGCTTGATATTCTTCATGAGAGCTTTGATGGTGCTCGTACGTTGAAGATCAAATTGATTCACGATATCATTCAGTTTATCATTGGATATCCTCGAAAACACTTCAATCAAGTCACAAGCAGCAAGAATAACATCATAATTAGATGCGTAAAAGTAGAGAGTTTTCTCTGGAAGTAATTCGTCTGCAGAAATATTTTTGGAAACTATTACTACATTAGAACTTTTAGCAAAGAAGTCATGTTCATGCTTATGAGCGATAAAAATGATGAAATCATACGATTGAACATAGTCTAAATAATCCTGTGGAGCATCCACAAAACTAATATTATAGACTTCATTTATTTCGTGTTCCATTAACCGCTCATAGGTTGCTTTGTCGTCAGTTAGGAGGATACGATCTGTAATTCGAGTTTTATAATCTAGCGTTTCAATTGGCTTTGTTCTTGAAAGGTGGGAACAGATATTACTTATGTCATTTTCTCCAAGTTCCTCTATTAACTTTTTGGCATTTTGAAAAGTTTTATGGCGTTCTTGAATTTTATCAATATGAGACGGAGGTAGTGGAAATAAAAGAGCCATTTTATGTTTCGTAAAGGATGTATTAGCATATGGACGGATGAGATCTAATATTTGTGTGTAGATTTTTCTTATATCTTCCGTAACCAAGACTGTTTCAAGCCTGATGCCCTCAAGTAAGGCATAGGCTGCCATAACAATGGACATAGCTAATTTGGGACCAAGCAAAGGGATTGAAGTTAGGCTGGCAATGTCTGCATTAATGATTGCGCGAAGTGCGGCCTCTTCTGATCCAAAATGCTTAAGAAGTTTCTGTTTTAATTTTGGACCTATTTTAGGTATATCATCTAAAGATATCTGTGGTAGGGCTTCATTGTTGAGCATTCTAAATCACGTTAAAGAGAAAACCTTCAATAAATATATATTATCTATCGGAATTGCCTTATGCCTTGTGGATGTGACAAACTATGGTCCTATGGACTTATAATCACCCCTGATTTTCTAGATTTATTGAGGAAAACCGACTTTGACAATACTCATGGAAACATCTCAAGGAGACTCCGTCCCTTTATTTAGGGCGGAGAGGAATTGAGGTCGGATGGTGTTCACGCACCCCTTTCTGCGAGGACAGGAGGTGGCGTATCCAACCCCGCGCGATGTTTTAAAGACTGGAACTCGCAAGTCCCGTCCTCCCAACATCAGGGAGTAGGTCCACTTCGAGATTGTTGTCAGGGCTTACCCGTCCGTGACACCGTCCCTACCCCTCAGGACTTTTAATCAGCGGATGACAGGGCAGGGGGCTAGTGGAACACCCCAGGGTGTCGTAACCCAAACAACTGCTGCTCCCCATAGAGGGGAGCCCTCTAATCAACTAAGGGACTTCTTCAAGCCCCTACCCTTTAAGGTGGGGTAGTTGACTAAGTGTGTTTAGTATTTGTCGATTAAACCTCTTTTAAATTCAGGTTTTTCTATGAAAACTAATTAACATAAACCTTCCTTAAACTTTACTTTATCCAATCTTATCTTTACCTTTATCTTTATTTAATCTATTTAGAGAGTAAAGCAGTAACGCGTTTTGCATAGGCTCTCAATACTCTTACAGAGAGTCCGAGACTAGTTGCTTCACGACCAGCTCCAATAAGGACGAACTTTCCCGCATCCGTTAGAATAATATAGCCTGATTTTCCACGAACAATAACTTCAGACAGTTTTTCAAAACCCATTTTATCAACAGCCATTTCCCCAGTACTTAATATGGCTGCAGAAATTGCAGATAAGAGATCAGAGTCAACCTTTCCTGCGGCAAAAAATGCAAGGTGTAATCCCTCTTTTGTGATAACAGCAATAGCTTCAAGTTCCGCATAATTTACGACTTCTCTCAATATCTCCGTCAAATCACGTTGTTTTGTAGGACTTAATTTAAACACAGAAGAGCCTCCCGTATCTTAGGAAAGTCTTTCTTTCAATAATATCTATTGAAGATAGATAAATTTTCGCATATTTAGTCTTTTTTATAGCAACTCCTAACAATAATTATGCATATTTTTTGCTTATAATTCCTTTTAGGAATGTAAATCGATTTTATGCTAAAAAAATTCGCCAAAGATGAAAAATGATATATCTTTCATTATCAAAATATTACGTTCACTAACCTCTGTGGACAATGTAGGTTCTATCTAATGAACCATTTGTTAAATTAAATTGATATTCTTTTTTAATAATATTTATAAGTTTAAATAATTATTAATAAAAATAAGCAGCTATTGAAACTGCTTTCATCTAGGCTTCTGAAAGAAAGGAGTTTCTTGGAGGAGTTTTATGAGTGAATGTATTCTTCAAACATGTCCTGAATGTAAAGGTAGAGTAGTCCTTAATAGAGGGCTATACGTGTGTGAAGAGTGTGGACTAGTAGCCGATACGCAATATGTGCCCCAGGACTATATCATCTCTGTTCATACTGAAAAAAATGAACTAGCAAAGCAATATGTTAGCCCGGGAGAGAGAGTGGATATTATCGATGGGATGGGTAGCTATATAGGAAATTTTAAGGAAACTAAAAGCAGAGATCATCAGGGAAATTTGCTTCCTAAAGAGAAAGAATTATATTTCAGAAAATTAAACCGGATTTACAATTTCAGGGCACGAATACGTCATAAAGAATCCCAATACAGAGTACTAAAGTCCTTAAACCACGCTACTAATCTACTCAAATTATCTGATAAAACAAAACAAAGAGCGGCCTACATTTATCGTAAAAGTCTTAAACGCATTGATTACAAAGAAATTTCAACACATCCCGTATTAATGACAGTAGCGCTTTTTTTAGCGATCCGTGAAAGAAGAGAGCCTGTAACATTGCAAGAAGTTGTAGCAGCATTTAGGCAATTAGGCCATAGGATTCCTCTTAACAAAGTGATGCGTATCATTGAGATTTTGAAAAAATCACCAGGAATTGAATTAATAAGAAGAAAAAGTGAAGATTATATTCCTCGGCTTGTCAGCAAGATCGTTAGAGATCCTGATGTCTCTGTGAGGCTTCAGAGAAGGTTTTGGACACTGTCAGAGTACCAGTCTCTTCTCTTGAACACATCGAACACACTTTTAGAAAACATTTCACCAGAACAACGTGGAGGCCGACATCCTTACATCTTTGCAGCCTCAGTGCTCTATGGCGCTGATTTATTGATCGCAAAAACATCAGGTAGGCGACCTGTCCTCACACAGAAATTACTAGCAAAAATAGTCAATGTCGCAGAATATAGCATTCGGGACCATTATTGCACCTTGTTGAAGCCATATATTAAAGGTCAACAAAGAATCACAGCAGTTATGTAAGGTAGTTACGTTTGGCATATTTGTAAAGATAGTACAGTCCTGACTGTGAGAATATTTTTTCAATAAACAAAGTAGCCTTTTTTTCTTCAATAATTTGTCTCAATTCTGCAGGTGCAGATGTATAGACCCATGCATTATGAATTCCTCTCAATTGTAATCCACGTACCCCTCTTGCTTTAAGATGATCAAACTCTAAATAATGACAGATAGGACATCCACAACTTTCATTGAGGAATTTTTCTTTTTCTATTAATTTATGCACTGAAGGTCTCTTTCTTTTCTTAGTGTTAATTGCGATAGCACGAGGCCCCGTGTGTTGCAAATGAATACTTCCATAGCGCGCATTATGTAAGTGAGCAGATGTATCTACGCTATCAGCACCTAAGAGAAACAAAAGGAATGCTACCAGATATGAAACTCCAAAAAAATGTATAAAGGTGTCAGGATACTTTTTCCTGACAGTGATAAGTAAATCTACGAGCCTCTTTCGATCAGAATACATAAGTATTGGCACAAAACTTCCAATTGCAAGAAAATCAGGGGTGTCTAAATTATTCATTTGATCTATGAGATGTTTTTCGTTGTATCCATGTATAACAGGTATGGATTCATATGGATAAGATTCCCTCCAATGAATGTTATTCCTAAACGTCTTCATAATGCGAGAATGAACTTCCTTATTATCCATTTTAGGAGTTAACGGGTAATCTAAAGGTATGGCAATATCCGGCTTGCTTGCTTCTTGGATCTGAATGATTGTTTCTAGATCTATATCCTTTTGTAAACGCTGAATTTGGTAGCCACCAGAGTCCATCATTAGTACGCCATCAAAATCTAGAATTTGGCGAACACGAGTAACATCAATTTTTTGGACAAGTAAGTCATAAGCATTAATCAATAAACTGTCAACATTGAAATAGTGCCAGGGCAGAGGATTTCCTCGCTTAAATGAGTGCCCAAGAAATATACATGGGCTTAGCAATGATTTTCCGTTGACCGATAAAGTTCCAGTTCTTGCCCATCCATCCATATCATGAATTTGAAATTTCACAGTGCCAATCGCCTCTTTTACGAATTAACTGCACAAAAGAACACTTTTTCTTATGTTATTATAACATTTACCAAATTAATATTGCTAAGAGGCTTCTGGTCAGCAGAAAGGTAATGATGAAAATCAGGGCGGAGATGAAGAGCATTGCCCATGAGGATTCTCCTTCAGTGAATTCAGTGAGTTGGTAGGCGGTGAGGATTCCAATAAAGAAAAAACTCACAATAGCTGGCCAAAAAGCTAGGGGACTGAAATTCAGGCCGATGGTGATCTGTCCTATATTCTGTTGGCGGATCAGGAACAACATGGCGAACAGAGGTGTCAGAGCTGCCACATAGCCCAATATTAATGAAGTTGCTAATGATAAGATCTTAGTCTTTAGGTTTTTGGCTCGTAACAAATGGTTACGTTTCCTAATCAGATTGGAATTCTCCTCTAAGGTCCTGACCATCGAAAGCAGGATTCTGCCCGCCTTCATCGAATCTTTTTCCAAGAACTTACAACTAAGTTGCAGCAGATAAGTACTATTCAAACTATTTAAGGAACCGGCAATGCTCTTCAAAACCTGAGTTAGAGGCTGCGCTCCAATGACTAATTGACGTGCACCTTCTACAAAGAGCGATTTTAAGGGGCCATTATATTTGCCCAGCGCAAATTTATAGGCCTGTTCAGGGCAGATGCCTAATTTCAATTCGTCAGCAAAAAAGCAGAGGAAACTAGCCACTTCGCTCAATTCCTCATCCATTGAGGGCAATGTAGTTGTTGATAACAGGGATTTCATCCGACCAACTCCACTTTATTGCTGATGATCTGGTTTTTAAGGACATGTAACAGGGCTATATGCAGTGGTACTGTAAGCAGAATGAAAGGAGAACCGGCGAGTCCATAAATAATGAGAAACAAGCCCATTAAGATGGGCATAAACGTAGAAATGCCTATAGACAGAGCAAGCCGGCTGTCCAACTCAAGAGTAAACCGATCGTAGGCGGTGCGAACTTCAAACTGGGTTGAATCTTTCATCAGTTCGATTGCAGAGTCTAAATCGTTGATTGCGAACAGGGTGGCGATATGTTTTCGTAGGGTAGTTGAAGGTTGTTTCTGGGCGTAGTTGAGTAGTAATTTTTCTGGGGGCTCATTATTATTGACTCGGTAGAGAATCAGCTCAAAGTCCTTTGATACCAGAGGAAAATCGCTTTTAGCCACGAAAAAAACAGCGTCAAAGGTGGATCCGGCAAGTAAGGCTAAGAGCATGGTGTTTAAGATCAAATCTGCATATTTCTCAATGGTTAACCGTTCGTAGGAATACCTTAAGGGTAGTGCACGCATCAGTAGACCATGAATTATATATGCAATAAGAAGAGCAACCGATAAATATAATAGAGGAGCTAAATTCCAGATGAAAGACAAACTAACGATGGTAAGAAAGATGGCAGTAGCGAAGCCTTTAGCGCCAGCAGAAACTTCTTCTGGGGTGAGATTCAAATCCTCATAATAATTGCATGGTCTCACCAGATTCGAAGGGTAAAATCTTTTGCTGATCAACTTAAAGGGTTGTACTGCGAATACCTTACATAGTTTCATATGAAGATTAGACCACACTTTAACGACCTCACACAGGCGATAAACTTATTCTATCAACTCAATGACGTGGTTGTAGAGGGCAGGCCAGTCTACCTTGCCGTATTTTCCTTGTTGTTTGAGTTTTTCGGCATGTAGACCATGAAAGAGTTTCACATTGGTTTTAGGGTTGAATAGTTGGTTCTGGGCTAAATAGTTGAATAACTCCATGTAGATAGTTATTTCTTCAACGAATCCATTCAAGGTTAGTCCTTCCACCGTTCTAATATCTCTCAGCGTGGGAGTATCAAATAACTCAGTTACTGTTTTTGCGAGTAACGTATCCAAATTAAAGGCATCTATCAATTCTATGGTCTTCAATTCTAGATCGATCTCATGGAGTCTATCACCTGCTATCAGGTAGGGGTTCTCTACCTCACTCACCCGTCTTACCTTACGGATTAGTTTCTCCCGGTAATAGGCCCGCATGAAGACGATAAGATCTAAGGTCAGCAGGTTAATGGGGGCGATGCCATGGTGCTCTACCCAACGAACGATCAGGTTTTCGGGGGAGGAGGCGTGACAGGTTTGGATGAGATGTAAACCGGAGGTAAGGGCGTGAAATACAGCCTGCGAATGTTCTTGAGTTTGAATTTCTCCTAAGAAGACGTAATCAGGCGAGCGATGTAACAATTTCACGATTTCCTTACTCTTGCTTCGTGAACTGTTCTCGCCTTCGAAAGGGGTGACCTGCAACCGCACCTGATGTTTGTCGTAGTGATGTTGGGGGACGCTTTCGATTACGTCTTCGATAGTGATCTTCCGCCATTCAGGTGGGGTGATCAAGTCTAATGCATTTACTAGGGTGGTTTTACCTGAATTGGGCTCCCCGATGACCGTGATGTTGCGGCGGCGTAACAAAGCAAAATACAAATAGGCGGCGATCTCAACCGGCAAGGTATCATTAGCAACCAGTTCTGGAAGCGTAAAGGCTTTACGTTTTAGCTTTCGCACATCCAAATGCAGGCCATCAACTGCCAGCGGAAAGATATCCATTGAAGTCCTTACATGAAACCGATCAGTGATCAATTCGGTCTTTATAGAAGGATTGCTCTCGTCCAGTAACAGACCGCTTTCATAGCGTAACCGTGTTTTTATGCGTTCTAAATCTTCCTCAGATACAATAACATTGGTTTTACACCGTCCCCATGTTCTGTGATCTAAATAGATATGGGTGTTGGGGCAGTCCAGGTAAAATTCTTCGATATGTTCATCCATAAGAAAAGGGGCTATTTTATAAATGCCAATGAGTTTATAGCAGGCTAATTCTACCAACTCATTGATATTCTTCATGGTTACAAATTCAGGATACTTTTGATGGATATAAGTCTCAATTAATATTTTTCTGGTTTTGAATAGATCCTGCAAGGCATAGAATCTGGAATCCAGGGAGTTTTCCGTAATATCTTCGTCAGGGGCTGCGATTCCTGAAAGGTGTTTGGCGATGGATTCAATAATCTCGCCAAAGGGTGAGGTCTCTGCAAGATTAGTGTAAGTATAAAGCGCTTCGCTTGTATATTTACCCGCGCTTTCGTATATTCTAATTTGATAAGGACCTATCTTATACTGATCAATAACTTTAGTATCGTATTTAAACTTTGAAATTGTCATCATATCCCTCATCAGTAAACCTTTTGATTTAAGGAAGAACGAAATTCAATATTTTTCTGAAATCTCTCCTAATCTTTTAATTGACAGAATAAAGAGATTCAAAAACGGGTTTCCAAAAGATTATAAATAGTCCCCGATTTTACAAAAACAATTATTAGCCTAAGCTGGCTACGTAGAAGCTTCAGGCAAAAAATGCCCTAATAAATGTGCAAAAATGCAAAAATGTTCAAAACGGTATATAAAAAGGAGAAAAAAAGTTGAACATGCCATATAAGATGAATCTAAGAATAGTCTGTGTAGAATCAGATATTGCAAGGATGATATATAACATCTTATTGCCAGAGATAAAGACGTTCTCTTCGCAGAGGGCGAAAATCGGGTTTTCCATCCAAAATAATCAAAAACAGATACAGTTCTTTATTGAAGCTACTGATGTCACAGCTTTGCGTTCAACTATTAATTCTGTATTACGGCTTATAGTTTTGATAGAAAATCTTCACCAATCACTCCAATTATGAAGAAATAGCCTTTTGCCACTACAGGTGAAGAAATAATATTTGCGAACGTAGATTCTCATTTTAGTTCGCGTATACGTCTAGTCGATCTTAAAACAACCTTACCAATATCCGTTAATGGAATATATGCTCCTCCAGTGAATGTGTATCCACATTTCTTGCATTTCCATATGCCCACACTTTTCCTTTTCACAGCCTTAATGTCGCATCTGGGACACTTATGTGGTTGCTTCATCTTTTCTTCAATTCTTTTCACTCGCATGCGTACAGTTGAGCCATATCTTGCCCCAAATCGTCCTGCAGTACCAACTTTCTTTGTTCGGCCCATATCACTCACCAAAACAACGCTTAACTAGTTTTTCGTTATCAACCAGCCAATAGATCTTCTAATAATTTATAAAGTTACCTAAAGAAAACACATGCAAAGATTTTGTAGAGGTTCACACAAACTCCGACTCAATCAAAAAAGATATAATGATATGAGTTTTTGAATATTGATCATTGACAGGAGTATAAGAGATATTTACTGAGTTCCTTTAAAGGAGGCGAAATATTGAGTGAAGAAATACCACAACAACTACAACACCAACTAATGAGGCTACAACAGATAGATCAACAGGTAAGAGTCCTAACTACACAAAGAACACAACTTGAACTACAACTAAGGGAGACGGAAAATGCATTAAAAGAATTAGAAAGTTTCGAAGAAGGTGTAATTGTCTATAAGTCCGTAGGTATGCTTTTAATCAAAACAGACAGGAATAAATTAACAGAAGAATTAACTGATAAGAAAGAAACATTAGATATGCGAATAAAAACATTGCAAAGACAAGAAGAACGATCAAAAAAACAGAGAGATGAGATGAGGGAGAAATTAGCTCGGCAAATTCAAGGAGGACCAGAAACCACAGCGTAAAGTCGTGGATGTTTTACAGAATAAAACCAACCTACACCAAGTTTTTATTAATTCCGTCTTTTTTATCTAATTCGAGGGCAAAAAGTGAAGTATTTCCAAAAATTTTTAGAAATACTTAATGAACTTTGTCCTAAGAGGATTTGCGTATTATGTCATCAAAATGCAGATCCAGATGCCATTTGTAGCGCATTTGCACTTTCAGAACTCTTAGTTAAGCTTATTCCAGGAGTTAAGATTCATTGTCTTTCAGATGGGCTTAGTAAGGTATCCAAGAACGTTGTAAAAAAACTAAAAATGACAATTTCGACAGAAACCGATATTGATGACTGCGATTTATACTTCTTAGTAGATACAAACAATTTTGAACAGTTAGGAGCCCTCAAAGGACTTGTAAAGAAAATATCTGCGCCAATTATCATAATAGACCATCATGCATGGCATCCGGAGGGAGCAGAACTCTCTAGTCTATATATACATGATGATTCGGTATGTTCAGCATCTGAAATAGTTTATAACCTTTATAATAATTGCAAAATGATTCCTACACCAATAAGCGCTAACGCCTTATTAATTGGGCTTACTTATGACTCAAAACATTTTATATTAGGCACTCCAGCCGCTTTTCAAGTAGCCACAAATCTAATGCAACTTGGTGCGGATTATGAAGAAGTAATTAATCTTCTTAAAAGTCCAATGGATTTTTCAGAGCGTATAGCTAGGTTAAAGGCTGCAAAGCGACACAACATACACATTTTCGATGAATGGATAATTGTAGTCTCAAAAATAAACTCATTTGAAGCATCAGCAGCAAGGTCTTTGCTTGATCTAGGTGCCGATATCGCGATAGTAGCCGCAGAAAAAAAGAAAGAGAAGATTGTCAGAATCAGTGGTAGGGCGAAAAGAGGAATAACACAAAAGACGGGATTACATTTAGGTAAAATATTTCAACAAATTGGGCCACTCATTAATGGCGAGGGAGGAGGCCATCAAAACGCAGCCGCCTGTAATGGAACAACTAATCTAGATATGGGAATAAACGAAATATTAGCACAAATTAAGCTAAATCTCTCTAAAGAAAGAGATAATAAACAAAAAATATAACAAATATTAATTCCCAGCAACAGTGATATACTGGCTATGTTGAGGTAAGATTCTCTCTAAAAGGCGATGAGCCTATTTTTGTAAATGAAAGATAATCCATATTAAAGATCTCATTGTATCGTAGACATGTATAGTGAACCTTTTAAGAAAAGCAAGGAACCGAAATATATGGAGAATATAATTCAAATTCGGAACTTAAAATTCAGTTATCGACCTTCTAGACAACCGGCTATTCGTGAAATCGATTTAGACATTAGAAAAGGAGAATATATCGCCATAGCAGGTCTAAGCGGCTGTGGAAAGTCGACGTTTTGTCGATGCCTCAACGGTCTTATCCCGCATTTTTATAGGTCAGGTGTCATGAAAGGAAGCGTCACGGTCGATGGATTAGACACCAGAGAGCTTCCTCTCTATGAAATAACACAAAAAGTAGGAATGGTATTTCAAGATCCTGAATCTCAATTGATGGCGCTCACAGTAGAACGCGATATTGCATTTGGCCCTGAAAACTTAGGACTTCCAAGAGAAGAAATTAGAGCACGGGTGGAAGAGGCTCTTGAATTAGTAAAGATTGCACATTTGAGAGAAAGAGCTCCTCATGAACTTTCAGGAGGAGAACAACAACGTGTAGCAATAGCAAGCGTATTGGCACTCCAACCAAAGATATTAGTGCTAGATGAGCCTACCGCAAATTTAGACCCTGCAGGCGCAGTGGATGTACTTAATATAATCGAAAATTTACAAGTCCAGAAGAAAATTACTGTTATTATCGTTGAGCATCGACTGGAACTCGCACTTCAAAGTGCCACTCGATTGCTTATTATGCATGATGGGACACTGGTGTTTGATGATAAACCTGAGAAATTAATCGCAAAAGACATTATACCGGCAGAGGCGTATGGGGTTCAAATGCCGTCACTTATCCAGTTATTCACACAATTAATGGACGAAGGACATTCTTTCAGCCAAATTCCGTTTAATATACCGCTGGCGGCATCAATTATCTTAAGTGAACTAGGATCGGCTAGGAGCACATCAGAATGAGTATAACAGTTAAGAACTTAGATTATACCTATCCATCAGGCGTTACAGCCCTAAACAATGTTTCTCTCAAAATAAACAAAGGTGAGTACATTGCAATTATGGGCGCAAATGGTGCTGGAAAGACGACTTTAATCAAACATTTCAATGGATTACTAAAACCTACGAAAGGTCATGTTCTCGTAAATGATATTGATACAATAACTAGTTCTGTTGCTGAAATGGCGAAAATAGTAGGTTTCGTTTTTCAGAATCCAGATCATCAATTATTTTTAACGACTGTAGAAGAAGAAATAAAATTTGGTCCAACAAACTTTGATTTTCCAGAAGAACAGATTCAAGAGGACATGGAAAAAGTTGTAACTTTTTTAAATCTTAAAAATCTTCTCAAGCGTTCACCATTTTCTTTAAGTGAAGGAGAAAGAAAAAGAGTAGCACTGGCCTCAGTGCTTGTAATGAATCCTGAAATTCTCATCCTTGATGAACCAACAATGGGACAAGATGCAATACAAAAAAGAAACATTGCAAAAATGATAAACGAACTAAACCAACAAGGCCGAACAATTACTTTAGTAACTCATGATGTTGAATTCGTAGCAGAATGCCAACCTCGCGTTGTTGCAATGACTGAAGGTCGTGTAATTGCTGATGGAATGGCGAAAGATGTATTAACAAACTTAGAAATATTAGCTAAAACAAAATTACGTCCTCCACAAATTACAGCATTAGCTTGGGAAATCGCTAATCAGGAGCAATCCTTTCCGAAGGATGTAATTACAATTTCTGAAATGAAAACAAATCTATTGGAGTTTAGGCGATAACTTTGATGCTTTCACCTTTATCTGCATTTGAATTCAAAAGGAAGGATACTTTTATTCATCATCTTGATCCAAGAACCTTAATGTACTTTGTAATTCTTACATCTATCCTTATTTTGCAGTTTCAACAACTAATTCCAGTGGTTATCATTTTTGTGGCGCTTGTTCCCCTTCTATTTGTGGCAAGAATTATTCGTGAGTGGCTAGTTTCCTTAAAAGGATTTATATTCCTTATACTCATCATTTTTTTCATAAACGTGTTTTTTAGCCCAGTAAATAACCCTCATCCAACCACATTTGCTTTAAGTATGATCTTTCGCCTTCTGGCTTTAGTAACATCATTTGCTTTATTTTTCCAAACAGTACATCCCGACGACTTAGGACAAGCGCTTGTCAAATTAGGGATGCCTTACGAGTTTTCATGGGCTATAACTACAGCATATCGTTATGTTCCTACATTAGCGAAAGAGGCACAACAGATTATCGATGCACAAATGTCAAGAGGTATTGAATTTCAAAAAGGTAACTTTTTGAAACGAATAAGGAATTATATTCCACTCATAGTACCTCTCTTTATATCTGCAATCAAAAGAGCATGGAAACTAGCGGAAGCGATGGATTCAAAAGCATGGGGGGCTGCTAAAAAAAGGACTTTCTTGTATGAATTACAAATGTCCCCAGTTGATTATATTATTATTGTAATTGTAACGATAATTTTTATTTTTGTGATATATGTAAGATACATTATTGGCTTACCTGCATGGGCAGAATGGACGTTACCTCCATATTTAGAACTGAAAGTTATCGGAAAAATGATTTTAGATTACATTGTTAACTTTTTGCAACTTTAAAACACAAAAAACGATAATCGTATCGAATGGACATGCTACAATTCCACGGTGATGTCATCCAGCAGTTTGCGTTTGCCGATGATGGCCAGCAGGATGCCAATGCCACTGACGGCGCTTATGCGGGCGGAGAACGAAACGAAGGCGAGATTCAGGCCTTGTTTAATGGTTAGATGGTAGTGTTGTTCTGC
>JAECRW010000113.1 GCA_016294985.1 Candidatus Sifarchaeum marinoarchaea
TGGGGACGAAAATGCGCCTATTGTGGTAAAACAGGCGTTCCTTTAGAAGTCGAGCATATAGTCCCTAAAAGCCGAGGCGGAACGGATCGAGTGTCTAATTTGACGATCGCATGTAGAGCCTGTAATCTAAAGAAGGGAGATCAGACCGCCGAGGAGTTTGGCTATCCTACCATCCAGCAACAGGCAAAGCAACCTCTTAAAGCAACTGCTTGTCTGAACACCATTCGTTGGAGGATAGTAGAGCAGTTAGGAGCAGATCATACCTACGGATACGTTACTAAATACCAGCGTACTAAGTTAGGTCTGGAAAAGTCTCATGTTAATGACGCGTTCATAATCGCCGGCGGAACCAATCAAGAACGATGTCGTCCTTACGAGGTCATTCACGTCAAGAGGAGAAACCGTTCCTTACAATTGAACCGAAAAGGCTTCAAACCGTCTATTAGGAGACAGCGATACGAGTTACAACCCCACGACCTAGTAAAATTTGAAGGTAGCACTTTTACAGTAAAAGGAGTCCATTGTTATGGAACACGAGTTATGTTAAAAAATGTTAAGGGAAAAGACAAAAGTGTAGTTATCAACAAAGTGGAGTTGGTTAAATATGGACAAGGGTTATTATTCAACTTATGTTAGTCTAAACGCCTCTTTCCTGCCCACCCTAAAGGGAAGGGGCTTCCAGAGGCAGGAGTTGTGAAACTGTTGAAACTATTGTCAATTCATTCGAACGGTTTCAGTTACGAGGTAAAGCAAAAAGCAACTAAAGATGCTGAAGAAATCGAATATGAGCAATATGAGACTTCTGAACGTGTATTGGTCATTTTCATTTCTGTCGAAAACTCTGATGAAAAAAATCCAGAAATGGCAGTAAGACAAGCATCAGAGAAAATTCACGAGTTAGCTGACGAACTTGGAGAATCAAATATTGTAATTTATCCTTACGCGCATTTAAGTTCACAATTGGCATCTCCTGGAACTGCTAAGCAAATTTTGAAGCGTTTAAGCGAGTTGTTGTCAGAAAAGGAATATACAGTAGTAAGATCACCCTTCGGATGGTATAAGGCATTTAATGTGAATTGTATAGGCCATCCACGAGCAGAAACTCTACGAGCAATAGATATTACTCAGAAGGAAAAAGAAGAAATTGTTGTTGAAGAACATCCACCTTCTGACTTCTATATATTAACTCCAGATAATCAATTCATTAAAGTTGAAATAAAGGTTGATGGCGAATCAAAAAATCTAAAGACTAGCATTCCCTTTAATTTTAAGGAACATGAAAATTTAAGAGACTTTTTACTTTATGAACTCGCCAAAGAAAGAGAAGAAAAAAGTAAACCACCACATATCGCTCTTATGAAGCGACATGAATTGGCAGACTACGAACCTGGTGCTGATCCTGGGAACATGCGGTGGTACGCTAAGGGCACTACATTACGTCATATTATTGAAGAACATGTTTATAATAAGGTAGTAAATGAGTTCGGTGCGCTCCCTTTGGATACGCCGATTATGTATGATCTTGAAAACCCTGTACTTAGACAACAGGTTTCGAGATTCCCAGCACGTCAATATCGTGTCCATTCAGGAGATAAAGAACTTTTCCTGCGCTACGCTTCGGATTTCGGGCAGTTCTTTCTTTTGGCGGATACTACCCTCAGCTATAAAAACCTACCCTTAAGAATTTATGAATTAGCACCGAGTTTTAGAAGAGAAAAAAGGGGAGAGGTAGTCGCTTTAAGGAGACTAAGAGCTTTTACAATGCCTGACTTACATGCATGTGCAGCAGATATACCTTCAGTTCTACAAGAATTTGAAGAGCAATATTTTCTTGCAGCATCGCTAATGGACGATTTTGATTTTGACTACGAAGCAGCATTTCGTATGAGCAAAGAATTTTTCGAAGAGCATCGCGATTGGTTGGTAACTCTGATTGCCCAAGCACTAAAAAAGCCTGCATTGATCGAACTGTTCCCTGATAGATACTTCTATTGGATTTTAAAATTTGAATTCAACTTCGTTGACTTTGTTAAAAAAGTGGCAGCACTCTCTACTGTTCAGATAGACGTGGAGTCTGCTAAAAGATATGATATCACTTATGTTAATGAAAAGGGCGAGAAGGTTTATCCAATTATTACCCATAGTTCACCCTCAGGTGCTGTTGAACGAATCGTATATGCGATGTTAGAAGGCGCTGCAATTGATTCAAAAAAAGGAAAAACTCCAATGTTTCCTTTGTGGTTAGCACCTACTCAAGTAAGGATCATTTCTATATCAGATCGGCAAGTTTCATATTGCGAAGAGCTGATGCATAAAGTAGAAAGAGAACACATTCGAGTAGATTTAGATGATCGAGATGAAACATTAAGCAAAAAGATTCGCCAAGCAGAGCGCGAGTGGATTTCCTATATACTCGTTATAGGCGACAATGAAATAGAAAATCAGACAGTTTCTGTAAGAACAAGGGCGGATGGAAAAACAAGAAAAGATATAGCTCTTGACACTGTAATCCAAGAGATCGCTTCACTTATTAAAGGAAAAGTCTTTGTGCCGTTGTCCCCGTCATTAAAACGGCTTTCTAGGAGACCAACTTTCGTTTCGATGTAGCCAATTTCACTAACTTCAAATAGAAAAAAAGGACTATAAAATTATCTCGTCTCTAGTCTAAATGACTCTGTAGTACAAAGAATATCGATGAATATCAAAAAAAGTGTAAGTAAATTATTGATATTTGGCTAGAAATCAGGCGCCTCTAAAGGCTTCAATACAAGCAAGCGCAAATCCTTCAGCATCTTTTTCCTTAACAACTTTTTTCTGCTCTAGCACTTTTATTCCGTCTTGAATCGTTGATTCTATTGTTTTATCCTTCATAAAGTTCTTAGCATTCATGATTCGCTGTATCTCATCTCTTAAGCTCTTATTTTTAGATAAAGCATCTTCAATTCTTACTTTTATGTGTTCGTTAAATGAGTTGTAAACTATAGCGTGATACTTCTTATCGCCGATATCAATGCCAATTTCTTTCTTTTCAATCACTGAAGCAATAGGAGGAGTAACAATGAAACGTGATTCTTGATTCTCGGTTGTATATTTAGTGAAAAAAAGCGGCAAATAGATTACATTAATGTCTTTGTACATTGGTGCTACTGATTCTGGAATCAAGAAATTTGTAGGGATCACATTTTCTTCATTAAGTTGCTTTTTTTGTTCATCGATTTTAGTAAAAATCTCTTTTATTAGATTTTCAATTGTCTTTTGAAATTCTTTAAGCTCATTGAGTTGATTATCACGCTCTGCTTCTGTATCTGTAATCCGTTTATTCTGTTGATTGATTGCTTCATCTGTCTTTCTAACGATCTCTTTCTTCTTTGCTTCAACATCTTCTAATACTTTCTTCCAATTACCTTTAAGATTATTGATATCTTTTTCAGTTGCTTTAAGTGATTCTCCAATCGAATCAATTTGACTTTTTATGTAATTAATCGCCCCACCTGCTAAATCAAAGGCTAATTCTGGTTCTTTACCAGGGGGAATTTTGTTTTCAATATAATCTTCGACAGATTTTTGAGCATTTGAAAAGGATGCTTGAACTGGGACAAATGTAGTCCTTAGTTTTTCAACAATGTGTTTTCCTTCCCCTTCTTGCGCCATATCAGTGTTTTTTAGATCTTCTTCTTTTTTCATCTTCAAACGGACAATTTCTTGCTCGACTTCTTCCTTCAATTTTGTTAATTTTTCAGAAAACGCTTGTAGTGTTTCTCTAGTCTTGTCATCCAATTTTTTAAAATGATTGCCAGTATTTTTTTCAATAGTCTTCTTAATTTCATCAAATTTCCTTAATTCATTATTTCTTTCTTCTATCAGTTCATCAAAATTTGTTGCAATCATTCTTGCATCATCTTGAGTTATTTCAGGTTCTAATATTGTTGCATTTAGATCCATTGGGGTTTTCTTTTCTACATTCTTTTTATGTGATGCCATTTTTTGCGATAGTTCTGGTTCAACTAATGCTGTGAGTGGCAAACTTTGCGTTGGCAGATTTGTTAACAGTTCAATTGTTCTTTTTAATGCATTTATGTAATCTGCTGCAGTCTCACTACTAGAGAGGATATCATCAATTTCTTCAGGCTTGGGTACCTGACTAAATGTGAGTTTTTGTTCTGGTAGTCCTTGACTATCAGCAATTATTGATCCTTCTTTGGTCTTCATAAACCAATATGGCCAGAGAATTTTCGAGAATGAAGCTATAGCTTCTGCAGGCTTTTTCTTAAGTATACCTCCACCCTTTTCTCTACTTACTTCAGTTACCATAAATGCTGCTGCCAATTCGATATCAAGAGATGATGAAGGTTCATCAAGTAAAAATGGATATATGTCTACTTCTTTCATTTCTGAAGTTATAGGTTTTGAAGGTTCTTTAGGTTCTTCTTCCATTTTTTGCCCTCCATGGGCGTGTCTCAATTTTATTTACATTTAGTGAAGGTTTATTTTTCTTAAATTATTTATTGTTTCTTCTTGCCAAAAATAAATTAGACTTCCTCTATTTTTCCTCCATAACTTAAAATCAGATTCTTCAGCATCTCAGCAGCATTATTTACATTTTTATTTACTTGGTTTATTTCCCCTCTGGATGTAAGATGAATTTCGACACGTACAGCATCTTTCCAACTTAATGGATTGCTTTTAATGTACACACTTGGATAGACCTTCATCACCTTTTCAATTAAAATCGCAATTTCAGATTCTATTAGATCTACTAAAAATTTAACATCAGCTGTGGCGATATCTCCAACCATTTTTGAAATGATATCTGCGACGCTCTGTTCAAACATGGCTTTTAATTCTGCGGGCACTCCTGGTAAACAGATTATATTAACGTTTTTTTCCAGTTCCAATAAAACTCCAGGTATACCTCCTTCCGGATTTAGTAACATTTTGCTATCTTTAGGTTGATAAGCCATTTTAGTTGCATATTCGGAGATCTTGTTTCCTTTTGCATCACCACGCGCGTATAATAGTTCATGAACTCGTTTAATTTCGTTTAGGAGCGCTTGATTCAAAATAAGCGGTCTATCCGTTGCTTTAGCTACGGCTTCTAACGTCATATCATCAAAAGATGCACCTA
>JAECRW010000285.1 GCA_016294985.1 Candidatus Sifarchaeum marinoarchaea
TTGGTGCTCGTTACCATTTCGGCCTTCGCCCTGCCCGCGGATTACTATCAGATCGAGAAAGTCATACCTACACATTTCACTATCAGACAGTTTGACGATCTTTTCTTCAAACTGGAAGCCTGGCAATCGACGCTGACCAGCCTTAAAGTTGCTGGATTGACTATACTGTTTAGTTTTGCCTTGGGGTTACCTGCCGCTTATGCGCTGTCGAGATATATTTTTCCCGGCAAGAACTTTTTAAAATTGTTCATATTAGCGACAAGAATGTTTCCTTTGATGGTTTTGGCCATACCTTTGCTCATAATTTTCATGAAAATTGGCGTCAGCGATACTGTCTATGGCATAGCTTTAGCGCATACTGCTATGGCATTACCCATGATTATTCTTGTATCTTCAAGCATTTTATCGAGCATATCAGTGGAATACGAAGAGGCAGCCATGATTTTCGGCCTCTCGCGTCTACGTGCTTTTTTTAGGATAACTTTACCGCTTGCGCTGCCTGGTCTGGCAGCCTCAGCCATCTTTGCCTTTATCATATCGTGGAACGAGGTGTTTGTGGCAGCCATATTGACTTTGACCAACCGAACGCTGCCAGCACATATTCTCCAGACTGCCATGGCTTCGCCAGATTATTTCAAATTCACGGCTGGATTTATCATGGCCGTACCTGCACTGATTTTTATCTTCTTTGTAAGGAAACATCTGGTAACCATGTGGGGCATTTCGCTTAAGTAAACCCTGTTAGAGAATCTTTCTTTAACAGGGTAAATATTCTTTTTAGTAAGCTTTGAAGGTTTCAGGCAAAATCGTAAAGTTATAGGCTTACGGATCTCGCAGGATGAAAAGAGAGGTGAGGTAAGATTGGTTAAGGTAATGCTTAAAGGTTTGAAGAAATACTTTGGCAGAGTGAAAGCTGTTGATGATGTAGACCTGGAGATCGAGGCCGGTGAGTTCTTGGTATTGCTTGGTCCTTCCGGCTGCGGCAAGACGACGTTGTTGCGCTGCGTGTCGGGCTTGGAGAGAGTTACTGCTGGCAAGGTACTTTTCGATGATGATGATATGACCTACCTTTCGCCAAAGGAGAGGAACATATCAATGGTCTTTCAAAACTATGCAGTGTGGCCACACATGACCGTGGATAATAATATCGC
>JAECRW010000114.1 GCA_016294985.1 Candidatus Sifarchaeum marinoarchaea
CCTATTAATATCGTGTTACTGGTCACAATTGTTTTAATTACTGGGGTCTTGGCTATGGCAAAAGAAAAGGTGATTATCAGAGATCTAAGTGCTGTTGAGACTCTGGGGAGAGTAAGTGTAGTCTGCAGCGACAAAACTGGCACTATGACTGAAAATAAAATGACCGTTAAACGCATTTGGGATGGTGATGGCAATCTATATGGCATCACGGGCTCTGGATTGAACCCAGAAGGAGTCATTTTTAAGATTGAAGATAAAGCTACTGTGGATTTACCTCGCGATGCAGCTCTACAAAAACCTGTTAGTTCTTTTCCAAAATCTCTAGAGTTTCTGTTGATAAACGGCCTGTTGAACAACGACGCTAGAATAAGTGAAGGGAAATTAATTGGAACACCTACTGAAGGTGCGATCAGGGTTCTTTTTTATAAGTCAAAATTGCAGGAAAGCGAGATATTGAAAAATTATAAACTGGTTGCAGAGTTTCCGTTTGATTCTAAAGTGAAAAGAATGTCAAAAGTGTTTAATGGAACGCAAACTCATATTGTATTTTGTAAGGGTGCTAGTGAAGTGGTTCTACCTCGCTGTTCACAGATTTTACGAGGAAATAATGAGGACAAATTTGCAGAAAAAGAAAAAGAAAAGGTTCTTGCACATATTAATGAATTTGCTCAATTAGGGTTCAGAGTACTCTCATTAGCACATAAGAGCATAGAAGAACTTCCTAACGATATTAAAGACGCTCGTCATGATATAGAAAGCAACATGACATTTGATGGATTTATATGCATTGTTGATCCTCCTCGTCCTGGAGTATATGAAGCTATAAAGGAAACCCAATCCGCTGGAATCCAAGTCACAATGATAACAGGCGACAGCCCAATTACAGCTTCTGCAATTGCACAAGAATTGAATATCATCGAAGAAGGTTCAGATCAGATTGGTGTGGAAGGTAGCCAGGTTAAAGCACTTACTGAAGAAGGTTTCCATAAGGCAAGAGTATTTGCCCGAGTAAGTCCCGAAGATAAACAAGTCATCGTTGCGAGGTATCAGAAGCGTGACCAAGTCGTCGCAATGACTGGTGACGGTGTGAATGATGCGTTAGCTCTAAGCTTGTCCGATGCTGGAATTGCAATGGGCATCGCAGGTACTGATGTGGCAAAGCAGGCATCAGATATTATCATTACGGATGATTCTTTTACATCAATAAGAACAGGGATAAAAGAGGGAAGAAATCTCTTTCAGAAAATCCGCATGATGTGTTATTTCTATGTTTGCATTAACTTAATGGAAGCCGCTATCCTATTCGGTATGTCATTCATACCGAATTTCTTCGGCTTTTTGACGTTCCAACTTCAATGGTTGTATGTGTCGGCTCACACGTTCCCAGGTTTCGCACTAGTCTTTGATAAAGGTACGAGCAATATAATGCAAGAAAAACCTCGTGACACGCAGGAGATCATAGATCGTAAGCTATTTAAGATTATGGTTCTCCATGCAGCCTTGATGGCTTTCGGAGTCGCGTTTATTTACGTAATAACGTTTACTGGACTATATCCCGTGTTTCTTGGTAATGAAGCAGGATTGGTAACTACTGAATGGCCTTTGGCTCAGCAGAAGGCAAGAACGATGGCGATTGTTACAATTGTGCTTGTAGAATCTCTTATGGTTCTCTCTATACGCCGAATTAACATGTCCATCGTTCAATCTAATAAAGCAGAAGACAGATCGGCGCGCACGTATATCTTCGTAGGAATGGTTATTTTCGGGACAATTGGTCTTATTTATACCCCTTTAGTTCAATTAGCAGTAGTAGACATCGGGATTGTCTTTGAATTCATGTGGCTCACTTGGCTTGATTGGGTATTGATCATTATTGCATGCATTCCCTCAGTTGTTGGAGTCGAGTTCTATAAATGGAATAAAAGAAAGAATGGAATCACATTTTAGAATTTAAAGAGTTTTTTGAAAAAACTTCTCAGTTAAACTACTTTCTTGAGTTCTTTTTATTACGTATATTATGCTGACAGTCCTAATTTTCTGAAAGTTGCTGATTTTGAAACCAAAAAAACATAAGGTTTAAATACACCCAATACACAATATGTAGATATCAATATATATAGACTTCAATATAGATGGAGGTCTACTAAAATGGTGTGGTTTGGAAAAGGATTTACAAAAACTTCTCGCGGGAGAATAAGCCCTGTTCAATTTATGATTCTCCTAATTTTAGGAAAAAAAGACGCCTACGGATATGAACTCCTTCAAGAACTTTCAGGAATCTTTAGCGATGTTTGGAAGCCAAAAAGTGGAACAGTTTACCCTGCACTGAAATCACTTGAGGAAAGGGGTTTTCTTGAAAGCGAAAAAGTTGAACAAGAAGATAAACCGGATAAAAAAATCTATAAAATAACAGAAGAGGGCAGAGAAGTTCTAAACGAAGTTTTTGAAAGCTTTGAGGAAGAAGTTGAATATTCAGAGGAGTTTGGAGCAAAAATGTTCGAGTATATTGGACAACATTTTGGAAGGAGATTAGGATCTCTCATTTCAAAACTGTTTGTACATGAAGATATGGATGAGATTAATCACTGGAAAGAGAGAAAAAGAACATTTAAGGAGCGAATGAGACACGAAAAGCATCATTTGCATCATTATTGGGGTTCAGGAATGATCCCATGGATGATGCCGTGGATGAAATATCTGTTTTCTGGAGAGGGATTTCCAGATGATGACCGAAAGGAGATGTTAGAGCAATATAAAGCACGGTTGCAGAAAGAACTTGAGAAGATTAACGAAGAATTGGCAAAAATGGAAAATAAAGAAAAGCAGGTGAAATAATGTTTTGGATGGAACATTTTATTCCAAAATTCTTTAAGCATTTTCATTGTATGCCAGAAATGATGGGAAAGGAAGAATTTCCAGAACAGAAAAAAGAGTTTTTAGAATTATACAAAAAATTCTTAGAAACACAGATTAGGCATATTGACAAAAAGCTAGAAATGGTAGCAGAAGAAAAGCCTAATGAATAAGCCTTTTCTCATCATTTATTTTTTAAACCATAGTTTTTCTTCAATAAAAATGCAATTTTAGTGGCTGAAGAATCATTACTCATAGTTTTCACCTTAATCTTAAAAAGTTGCAAAGATCTGACTTTCGTACACGATATATATTGCTATCCATTCGGGTAAGAAATAAAAATGTCTTTGAAGGGATGACCACATCGAAGGTACGATTTCGCAATTTGAAAAAAATAGAAATTGAGAAATCAGATAATCTCAAGAAGGTAATGCAAGACATTTCGTATATTCAATCCAGTAACTGCACTACACGGAATAATTTTTGCTTCTTCAACATCTAAGCGTCTGCTGAGGCTTGCTAGGACTGTTATGCGATTTGAGATATCAGTTTTATTAAGGCAGACCAGAAAGGGAAGATTTAAAGTACCTCTAATTAATTTAATGATATCGCTGACTTTTTTTAAGTAAGTCTCAGTTATAGTTGTAGAATCAACTACCACAAGAACTCCCTTTGCGCCTTTCCACCAAAGATTCCATAACGGTTGATAATGTGCTTGTCCACCTAATTCCCATAAAACATAGGAACGAGAATCCTCTTGTATAAGAATTCTATAAAAATCAATTCCTGGGGTAGGAACGTAAGATTCGCAGATTGAATCTAGATTGGATGTGTACTTCGTTTTTGTACTGTTAAATACTTCCTTTAATTTTTTCCCAAAAACTGTTTTCCCTGCATTAGCTGGTCCCATAAGTAGCAGTTTTACAACACTTACACGTTTAAATGATTGTCTCGGCTTATTGATAGCTGGAATCTCAGTTGTAAAGGACATAATCTCACTCACCTTTGTTAATTTCATAGGTTTAACGCCATTTAAAAGAAGTAAAATTTTTTAAAAAATCAAAGACTTGTTATGACTCAATTTTTCTCAAAAATTCTTAAAAATTCATCTAAAAGTCATTACTACTAAGAATCCTCTACTTCTCTGCCACTGTAATCACAAGATGAGTTTAAACAGTTTACTTTGTCTTTTGATTTAAAGAGTGGAAGCCCACATTGACATCGTTCATCATGTAATAGTGCATAGTTTGGTAGCACAAAAGCAGTTTTACAGGGCTTTTCTTCGTCATAATAATTACTGCAGCCGACTGCCAAGCCGATTCTTCGAAGAAAGATAAGGGGGTTTCCGCATTTAGGACACGGATATTTTTCTTTTTCAAATTGTTCCTTTACGATCTTTTCAGGATTTTGACACTGACGATCAACACAACAAGTAATATCATAACCACCATGAATGTAACGTATTTCTGGAAGGCCACACCGCTCACATCTGTGGGGTTCAGGCAACACTTTAGCGCTCTTTGGAATTCCATATGATATGCCACAAAACGAACACATGACCTCGTCTTTTTCCTTTACTATATCATAACCACAATTCTTACACTTACCAATTGCATTTAAAGAGATGTTCACTACTTTTTCTTTTTTTGGCTTTATCTCCATTTTGTCAATTTCTAAGGTTTTTTTAGGACGAGGCTTTATCACCTTGATTTCTTTCTTATCAACTATAGGTATAACATTAAAATCGATGAAGGAAACACATGATTCACATAGAATAGTTTGTTGCCTCGGAGAAGTGATGTAAACCGGAAAAATCCATTCTTCTTCTTCATGTAGAAATAAAGTCTGTTCTATTAATTTCTTTTTGTTTAATAAGAGTGTTGCATTGATACGTACAGGAAAACGCCAATTTTTTAGCCTAAAAAGTGCTTCTTGGGATTCATCAACATTCATTTTTTCTTTGATGTCCCATTCAGTCGTGATAATGGGCATTTCAGTTATATTTTTTCGGATCTTTTCTGCAGTAGCCTTTTTGATTCCAAGTTTAATCATTTCTTTAACATCTAATTGTATCAGATCCTTTAATCTCACCACATCTGCGCTCGCTAATAATGTAGCTA
>JAECRW010000115.1 GCA_016294985.1 Candidatus Sifarchaeum marinoarchaea
TCTGGGTAAAAAAGAAATTCGTGCGCTTGCAAAGCTATTAAACTTACCATCTGCTGAAAAACCTGCGATGGCATGTTTGGCTAGTAGGGTTCCTTACGGGGAAACGCTTACTGAAGAAAGGTTTAAACGAATAGCGCAAGCTGAAATTTACATCCGTAATGAGTTTGGAATTCGACAAGTAAGGGTTCGCGAACATGAAAACGGGAAAGTTGCTAGGATAGAGGTAGGATCTGCAGAACGAGATAAATTCTTTGATTTAGAAAAGATGAATGACTTAACAAAGGAGTTAAGAAAACTAGGCTATGCCTATGTGACGCTTGATCTCCGTGGCTATCGCTCTGGAGCCATGGACGAAGTACTTCAAAAATAAAATTTCTATGTTGTATTTAATCTTTAGAGGTGGAATGGATTCAAACTGTAACTGTTGCAAAAGGCTCAAATCCAGAAAACGCTGTTAAAAAGTTAGTTGATTTGCTGGAAGGAATTCCGCTAAAGGGTAAGATCTTAATAAAACCCAATATTGCACATAATCGCCCTGCACCTGTTACAACAAATAAGGAAGTAATTAAGACACTTATAACTTATCTAACTGATGCAGAGGAGATCTTAGTTGGTGACAGTGCGTCATATCCAACAAAACATATTATGAAGCGAACTTGGGAACGTGTTCTTGAAGATACAGGTTTAAATGAAGCAGTACATGAAGCAGGAGGAGAGGTGGTTGATCTCGACCAGTACGAATTTGTCGAGGTTGAAATTCCAGAAAATAAAGTTTTACGTAAACCATTAATTTCTAAACTTATTTTTAATGTTGATCATGTTATTAACCTTCCTGTGATGAAGACACATCATATGACAACAATTACATTATGTTTGAAGAATCTACAGGGAATTATCCATGACTCTCAAAAGACTTTTGCACATTTAGATAATTTACATCAAAAATTAGTCGATATTTACCGAGCTGTAAAAGATAAATTTACCCTAAACATCATTGATGCAACAATAGCTATGGAAGGCCATGGTCCAGGACTTGGGACTCCAGTATACCTAAACACGCTAGTTGTGTCTCCAGATATTGTTGCCTGTGATGCAGTTGGCTCCGCAATCATGGGTATAGATCCCTTTGGTATTGCACATGTGCGTCTAGCAGGCGCACAAGGATTAGGAGAGGGAAGACTCGATCACATAAATATAGTTGGCGATCCGCTAGAGAAGGTAAAACATTACTTTGCGTTACCAGATTTAGCTATAAGCGGCGTCTATGATCGAATAGACGTCTACCAAGGCGGAACCTGTCAATACTGCAAGGCAATCGTCAAAACAGCACTGGAATCTCTTAAAAAGAAAGGAGACATTTCGCTAGTTAAAGATATGCAAGTTATTGTTGGTAAAAATCCTTCCGAGCCCTATACTGAATCAAGTTTGGATTTCATTGTTGGCGATTGCGCATGTGAATCAGACTGTCAGGGTATTCGAATTCCTGGCTGCCCACCCTTCGATGCCTTCGTAAAAATCAGAAAAGCCGTGCATAACCATGGGTCTAGGAAAATATAAATTGCCTATGTTGGTCGAAATGCATTATTAACCAAATTACTCGGCTCTCTCAATATTTCTAAAATTCCTTTGTTTCAACCTCTATAACTCCACCACAATACTTGCATTTAACTTTCATCATGTCAGCCCATGTATAATCCTCAGCTGTGAGGAATTGTCCGCAGTGAGGACATTCGGTTGGTACTGAGAAATATTTTATTTTTCCTTCTACCTTTCTTGAAATGATTACTGCATCTGTTGAGACTTTTACAGGTTCTTTGGCGTGAACAAATGTTTTGACACCATTAGCCGAAGTTAAAGTTCCTCTTATTCGGCCACTCTGTATTAACTTTAGAAGAATATTTTCAACTGTATCTTCATCCACGCCAAATTTTTTAGCAATGAGATTCAACTCTATGGTGTCATATATTGCTATATATTCCTCAATACCTCCAATTGGAGGTATTGTTTTTTCAACGGGCACTTCTTTAGGTCTTTCAACGAATATCTTTTTAGGTTTTGGATGACGCTTCTTTCTTTTTTCACGTGGTGAGGAGTCATTTCTTTTCTCATCCTATCTTCAAAATGCCACGTAATATATAGGTTAATTCAGTTTTCCAATGTAAGTAGTTATAGGCATAGTAACATCTTTGACAATCGCACACATTCGTCTAAATATATGCTCGATCAACTAAATAAATACAGATTATAAAAAATCTCCATGAATTATAACAATCTAATCTGACAAAGTCCAATCAAAATGAAAAAAAGGTGAATTAAATGCTCATATTATGGATTTTATTGTTTAGTGTATTAGGTAGTATTGGAGCTATTATTACTTCAGCCGCCTTTCTTTTATGGCAGAAAAAAAAACATAAAGGATTTATCTCCAATTTACTTTCTTATGCAACTGGAACTCTGCTTGCTGCTGCTTTATTAGGCTTGATACCACAGGCGTTAACAGATATCGCTCCACTTCCGATTTTATCAACAGTTTTAGCTGGAATTATTGTTTTTTTCTCTCTTGAGAAATTGGTGATTTGGCGTCACTGCCATGAAATTGAGTGTGAGGCGCATGGTGCTACAGGCCCTATGATTCTCATTGGAGATGCATTCCATAACCTTACAGATGGTGTTGTTATTGCAGCTGGTTTCTTAGTTTCTATACCGCTTGGTGTAGTTGTGGGCCTCTCAGTTATCGCGCATGAAATCCCTCAAGAAGTAGGCGATTTTGGAATACTTCTTCATGGCGGTTATTCAGAAAGAAAAGCACTATTCTTAAACCTTCTCTCTAGTTTAAGTACCGTACCTGGAGCAATTGTAGCTTATTTCGCTTTAGATACCATTCAAACCGCTATTCCTTACGTTATTGCTATTTCGGCAGCAAGTTTTCTGTATATTGCCTTATCAGATTTAACACCAGAACTCCATCGTAAAGTGGGTGTCGGATATGCTCTCCGACAATTTCTCTTACTGATTGCGGGAGTTGGAACTATTCTTCTGATCCTTCAACTTCATCCCTAGTACATATATAGATCAGAGGTCATATACGGTTATAGGCTCGGAATATAAAGACAAGAATTGCTCAATATAATGCTCAAGGAAAAGATTTTCTAACTAATTCAGCCACCCCTTTGCCTTTCTCAACGGATTTTTTGATGAGTCAATCTATGACTTTTCTTCCTAAAAACGACAATAATCCTGTTCCGATGATAAAACTGATTGGTTCAATTGCCATGATTCCTTCCGCCGCAATAATTCTCATTCGAATATAAGGGGTTTCACTTCCTTTACTCCTTTTTTGGTTCGGCATTCAATTGAATTATTGCTTTGCACCCTCTACTGCTGTTTCGAGTTTTTTGACTATAGACATGAAAGCCTTTGCAGCTGGACTATCTGGATCTTTTATAACGAAAGGATTTCCTTTATCTGAGCCTTCAGGTATTCGCACATCAATAGGAAGCTGTCCAAGGAAAGGAATACTCATTTCTTTTGCCACTTTCTCGCCTCCACCCTTACCGAAAAGGTCAATCTCTGTCTCTTTCCCGCAATTTGGACATTTGAATATCAAACCGCTCATGTTTTCGATGATGCCGAGAACTGGAACGTTCATTATTCTTGCCATGCCGATACTCTTCCGTACATCGAGCAGAGCTACATCTTGTGGCGTAGTTACGATAACCACACCATCAAGGTCTGGGATCAGTTGTCCAACTGACATCGGCTCATCAGCTGTCCCTGGAGGTAAATCGATCACTAAAAAGTCAAGTTGATCCCAATAAACTTCTGCTAAGAATTGGCGTATTACGGTGGTTTTGAGTGGTCCTCTCCAGATAACTGGCGTGTCAGGTGTTTGGAGCAGAAATGCGAGAGACATCACTTTAATGCCACTTTCGTGTAACACCGGCATCATACCAAAGGGACCGGTTAGTTCTATACGACGCCCTTCCAGCCCAAGCATCAAGGGCACATCTGGTCCGGTAACATCTGCATCGAGAATGGCAGAACTATAGCCCATCAACTTGAACCCCATTGCAAGATTGACTGCCACAGTAGTTTTCCCGACGCCCCCTTTGCCACTCATCACGGCTATCTTGTGTTTTATCAGTTTCATGTTGTGCTCTAACATCTTCATCTGCTTTTCGATTTCCACACTTCTTTTTTCATGATCAACTTGCATACTTGTCCTCTCCATTAAATTTCAATTTATGCTTCATGACGTCCTAAGATACACTTCTAATATGGTGCGCACCGAAAAAACCTATAACTGCCTGCTTTCATTTGGTGATAATGCTTTAAGTTTTGGTTCATTCTTACGATTCAAGTTCTGAAAGTCGCCTTCGAATTTCGCCTAGTTGTTCATTTAAAAATTTCAAGTTTTGCTCAAGCATTTCTCTCTCTTGAACTGGCGGTATAATTCCTGGCTGAACCATTGGGCTAGCTCCATAGGGCCACATTGGAGGAAATTGCGGGGAAACTGGAACCCCTGTAGTTGGTGGATACGGTGCGCCATAGGGAGTACCATATCCGTAAGAAGCGGGGAATCTCCACCATCCTCTAGGTAACCATGGAAACCATCTGCAGGACCAATAAGGATTTGGACTGAAGCCCATTCCTCTGCCGAAACCCATTCCTAATCCAGGACCGAATCCCATTCCTCCACTAAACCCCATTCCTAATCCGAATCCACGTCCTCGACCACGTCCACCCCACCCCACTTTTACCCCTCCTGCTCAAGTTCTGTCAATCGTTTACGAATGGCTTCTATTTGGTTTTCAAGGAATTCTAATTGTTGCGTGAGTATTTGTTTTTCTTGAACTGCAGGAAATGTACCCGGTTGGAACGGTACTTGTGGCATCGTACCTGGGGCGGGTACAGTTGTTGGTTGTACTGATTGAAGATCTGACATGAATTGAGGCATTAATCCACTCTGCATT
>JAECRW010000116.1 GCA_016294985.1 Candidatus Sifarchaeum marinoarchaea
CACGTTACAAAACAAAAATATACCGCAATTCATCTCCACCCTTGCGGATGGAGTCTTTTTGCGGAGGTTAGGTAAAAAAATGAATGTAAGCGAAATAGTCCAAGAGATCCAAAATACCTATAATATCGTTGGAAGAGAACCTGAACTCAAGAAAGTGGTCATAGCTAATCTTGCGGGTCAACATGCTCTTATTGAGGGGGCAGTTGGAGTTGGAAAAACAACCTTAGCAAAAGCAGTTGCCACTCACTTTAACAAAGATTTTTTTCGGGTTGATGGAGACGAACGCTTTACAGAGACAAAGATGACTGGCGTATTCGACCCTCCAATGGTCGTCAAAGAAGGGTGGACCTGGAATACTTTTGTGCCTGGTCCCTTAACTAAAGCGATGCAAACAGGTGCCATTCTGTTTATTAATGAGGCGAATCGGCTTCCAGAAGGCACACAAAACGTGCTTCTACCAGCTCTTGATGAACGGCAAATTATTATCCCTAAACTTGGTGCTGTTAAAGGAGAAAATGGATTTCAGATTATTGCCACCCAAAACCCTGAAGAATTCATTGGAACAACCTCTCTATGTGAAGCACTAAAAGATCGATTTGTATGGGTAAAATTAGACTACCAAAGTGAAGAGGAAGAACAAAGAATTGTTAAACTCCAATCCCAATGTGAAGATGACGATACGATCCAGAAGGTAGTTGCAATTGTTCGCACAACACGAGATTATGCTGACCTTCGAAGAGGATCCTCAGTAAGAGGCGCTATTGATCTAGCAAATATTATACGATTCTATGACTCTCCAAGCGGCGATTCTCCAACCTATGAAGATTGGGTAAGTAGTGCAATTATGGCTTTAGCAACAAAGATTGAGCTTGAGGACGGATTGGAAAAATCAGTTGAGGAAGTTATTCGCGAGATTGTAGGATATGTGTTGGGGGATTTTTAGAACAGGAGAGGGCATTCCAACTGGATGTTCTTGATGATATACCAGAAAAACAGTTTTCTCCATCATGGGATTTTTCAAAAGAAAATATCCTTGAGTCCGAAATAACTGCTGGGTCCAAAAAATCTCCAAAGCCTTATTCTCAGCTGGCAGAAGGTCTCCCCTATTCGACAATCTCACGATTGGCTGAAACTGCTATTCAGAACGAAAATCTATCCGCCCTTCTGGGACTTGCTATATGTAGTCAACGAGCAGTGGCAGATACCTTATCTTCTAAAGAAGGCGTTGAACTATTTGCAAACAATATTACAAAGAGTTCAGAAGCGATACCAGAGTTATTCTTTCTCCTTAAGAAGTCATTCTCCCACGGATACTTGCCTATTTTTCGTAGGCTCACAAGAAATTTCATAATAAAATCCGCAATGCGGATAAGTGGACGGGGATTAAGAGGAGATCTAAAGAGGGATGCTGAATATGAGCCTGGAATGTCAGAGTTCTCCATTGAAAAAACTATTGACCGCTTCTTAGAACAGAGTTCAGAGCATCTAAAATATAGCGACATCGTAGGCGTAGAGAAGACCGAACGAAAGAAGACAGGCGTATTGATGTTAGATACCTCTGGCTCAATGTATGGGGAAAAACTGGTAAACGCCTGCCTGACCGTTGCAGTACTCTCACACCATATGCACAAAGACGAATACTCAGTGATTATTTTTAATAACGATGCAGCTGTCATTAAACAGATAGACGAGAATACTGTAATCTCAGATTTAATCGAACGTATACTAGACATGGAGCCAGCTGGTTACACCAATATAGAAGCGGCTTTACGAAAAGGCTTAGAAGAATTAGGAAAAAAAAGACAAAACCCCCGGAAATGGGGCATTATTGTAACGGACGGAGAGTACAATAAGGGAGGAGATCCCAGACCATTTGCACGTAGTTTCCCAAAACTTCATGTCATCCAATCACCTTCCCAGAACTCCGCTAGAAAAAAGGGAGAACGTATATGCAAAGATCTGGCAAGATTCGGAAAGGGACGATATGCAAAGGTGCATTCTCACGCAGAGATTCCTAGAGTGCTGATGAATTTGCTGAAAAAAGTGTAATTGTTTTTAATTACCTGATTTTTGATCGAATTTTACAAACTCATAGTTATTTTCATAGTTTTTGTGATTCTGTAAAAAAACCATAAAATTTTGGCACCATCACCGTATTACCTATCAAGGTTAAGAATCACGATCACGTCTTTTCTGCCTATAAAAAGAAAGATTGGCACAGAATTTATATCGGCCCGTGAAGATTTGAAAACTACCGAAAACTGCGACAAAAAACAAAAAAAAATTAAAATTTCTGGGGTGACGCACATGGAATGGGATATACAAGACGTGCTGAAAAGCGTATTTGGAAAAATCGTGGAAGTTGGCTTCAATGAAAATGGACCACATGCCGATATATATCTTAAAAACCTTGTAACTCCGTTGAAAGAATACATCTACAGGTTTTTTGAAGTTGTGGATGCGAAACAAGTACTACCTCGTGACTATCAACTGTTTTCAAAGTTCATGAAAGCGATCGCGGATATCTTCGTTGGTGTAGAAGCCTTCTTGTCAGGAGTCCTTGATAGGGCGAAATTACTCAATTTATTACAAAAAAATGAGAAAACTCTATTGGCCTCCGATGCCACGACACTTTTCCTAGGATCTTAATGCAGTTATCTAATGCATTATGGAGGTTGAAATATGGAAATAGATGATTTGAGAGAAAACACAGACAAAAATGAAAGAGATCGAACTAAGCGTTTTCTCTTTTGTAGAGAAGATGTTTTTCCAGTTCCCTTTTGAAGGTGGTGGCAAAATTTCGAAATACCTCGATAAAAAACTCAAAGCGTGTTTGCGAAAAAGAAGCCAGTGAAAAGGAAGTTAGCAAAGAAAACACTGTAGAAGAGCGTAAGAGCCCGAAAAAAGAATATTGGGCCAAAATAGTGGTTGCTGGAGACGGAGGAGTAGGGAAAACAAGTTTACTAAACAGATACATTTCAAATGAATTTATGGAATGTATGAATCTTACTGTCGGGTCTGATTTCTTTACTCAAGTCTGTGACTGTAATGAGGGTACTGTAAAAATTCAAGTCTGGGACTTCGGTGGTGAACCACGATTTAGGTTCTTTCTTCCAGATTATTGCAAGGGCGCTTGTGGTGTTCTACTAGCCTTCGACCTTACTGATTTCTCTACATTGCTGAGCATAAAAGAGTGGATGCAAATTATCAAGGAAAATACAAAAGACCCTGTATCGATTTTAGTTGGAACAAAAGCAGACAGCACAGAGTTTTTGGACGAGGAATCTATAAAGGAATTCTGTATGATTAATGAAATCGACGAATACATCCCAACAAGTTCAAAAACGGGTGAAAACGTAGATTTTGTATTTCAAGAGCTAATAAGGCGTATTATAGCAAGAAATGAAAAATTTGGCGGGGTTAAGTATGCACAGTCTGATTGAGAATGAAAGTCATAATCAAAATCCAACTTTGGAAATATTATTCTTTACATCTCCCTTTAGTCCTTATCCCAAAATAGAAAAGAGTCTTTTAGAGACGATTGAAGAAAGAAAATTACCGATAAAACTGACTAAGATAGACGTGTTAAGAGCCCCTGAGGCTGCGGAGGAACATAATATAATCGTATGCCCGACACTTATTTTCCGCAACTTCGTGAAAGTATATGGTAATTGTGAACGAGAAGAGTTGGATGAACTGATATCAAGATATTTTTCTTTGTCGTCTTCAGAATTTCAACATCAGTCATCTATTACATCAATTGGAGGAGTAAATCATGTTTAACTATCCGATGTCAGAAAATAATAGCCATAATCATAATTCAATTTTGGAGATCTTATTTTTTACCTCGCCATTATGTGGTCCTTGCCCCATAATGCAAAAACGTCTTTCGAAAGCGATAAACAAAAAGAATCTGCCAATAAAAGTGACGAAAATCGATGTTTTAAAATCTCCTGAAGTTGCAGAAAACTATGATGTAGTAGCGTGTCCAACACTTATTTTTCCCAACTTTATGACAGTGTGTGGTTGTTATGAAACAGAAATCCTTGAGGAACTGGTGTCTACTTATTTTGCTTCTGCTTTTGAATTTCAAAGAATCACGCAACCCACAGTGGATATCAAGTAAATGAATAAAGTAACAGCATCTACTCTGGGCGGCGTTCTGGAATAGAGCCAGTTGGTTTGTCAGATTCAAAAAATTCCTTAGTTAAATACAAGCCACAATAGCAATGACCATATTCTTCCAGGTCTGGTTTAGCATACTCACAAGGGCAAATAATATCTTTATCCTCTTCCCTAACTCCATCCGCGAGTCGACATGGGCAGGAAAAATAGCCATAACGATTCCAATTGGTTGTCAATCCTTCAAGGAGTAATGCTACAAGTTCTTTATCGTGATTCAATTTCCATCCTTGATGTTTGACCACCATTTCAGTAAATAATGTCGTATCTTCAACAGTTTTTTTCTTTTTGGATGCTGTCACGATGCACCACCTTTCTAGATTGCAAAATGTTTTAATAATGAGATTTAGTTAGTACAAGCCGAATAGTGCTCTGTATTCATCTTCATCAAAGCCAACTAAACATTTTTTGTTATCTACGATGAGGAAAGGATATGATACATGACGGCCGAACTTTTCTTTCAATTTTTCACGTAATTCATTTGCAATATTTTCTGCTAACTCATCCACATAAACGTACTCGAATTCAATAGAATTAGCCCTCAGAAATTCAAGTGCACGACGACCAAAACCGCCCCTCGACAACACATAAAGTTTAACTTTCCAACTTTTATTTTCACCAAGTTCACGAGTAAATTCTATCTCCGATATGAATTCAATTTCTTCATGGGTAGGAGGTGGTTCTAATTCAGGTATTACAGGGGTGGGAGGAGTAATTTCAGGTTCAGGTATTTCAGGAGGCAGAGTAGGTGGTTCAGGTTCAGGTATTTCA
>JAECRW010000286.1 GCA_016294985.1 Candidatus Sifarchaeum marinoarchaea
TTAGCCAATCCTAAATCTATAGTAGATTTCTTTTGCAAATCAAAAGAATTGGTGACTATACGGCATTGACATCTTTGTATAGCCTGCAAGAGTCTCAGATAAGCAATGCGGGATGCTCTGATAATGAGAATCTCTAAAGGGGTTCTATTTAAATTCAAAAAAGAAAAGAGGTGTTTAAATACACCCCTTTTAATGCTCCTTTTTGGGGAATTTCTAAGCTAAAGTAGCTAGGCGTTTAATTCTCTTGAGCATATTGGGATGGGTGGCGAAAATCTCCATCATCTTTTCAGCCTTACCCAGTTTTACTTCTCCAGCCCTTAAGGTGAGAAGCTCATTTTGATCTATTGTCCCTGAAAGGTCCTGATCTACTTCTTTTAGTTCTCTGACTTCATTCCAGGCTCGAGAGACATCATTCAAGAAGAAGGCCTTCACCCCCTCCACTCTTTTCAGCTCTTCCTGGGCTCTCGGATTTCTCTTCAGTTGAGCTGAGCTATAAACAAGTTTGTAAAGCGCTGAAGCTAAATGTTGGGGAGGATTTCCCAGCTTCACACTCCTCTCATCAGCGTAATACTCTCTGATCCTTGAACCATACATAACCAGGAGGTTGGTCAGGAAGTAAAGCAAAAAGGCTCCCATGCCAATGAGGGCAGCATACCCTCCCCCTTGCCTCCTTCCACCAGACATTCCTCCCCACATCATTGAAAAGGCAATCCAATAAAGGATCAGGGGAATCACCGAGAGCAGAGTGATAATCATCATATCCCGGTGTTTGAGATGGGAAATCTCATGGCCTATCACTGCCTTGAGCTCATCTTTGCTGAGCAGTCTTTGAATTCCCTGGGTAACACAAACCCTGCCATCTCTTATTGTCCTTCCGAAGGCAAAGGCATTGGGAATTGCACGTTGAGAAACCCCTACTTTGGGCTTAGGAATCCCTGCCTTTTGGGCTAACTCAGCTACCTGGCGATGAAGCTCTGGTTCCTCTCTCTCAGAAACCCATTTAACTCTCATCATCAGCGAGACCATTGAGGGTCCAATCAGGTACTGAAAGCCCATAAACAAGACTGCCAAGATAATGTAGCTGGTTGCACTCCCTACTCCCATGTAGCTACCGATGCCAGTGATCACTCCATAGAGGAT
>JAECRW010000117.1 GCA_016294985.1 Candidatus Sifarchaeum marinoarchaea
TCGTTTTATAGACAACTATTCCACAGTGGAGGCTGGGATGGACTCACTTGCTACCACCAGCTAAAAACGCTACTTTTTTATAGCGTGTTTCCCCCATAGTAGTGTGCCGCTAACTCAGTTAACACCACAACTATAACCAATACCCCAGGGGAAGCAGTTCACTCATGACGTCTCTGACTCTGAGCTATCCATTAAAACTCCCGCAGGACACCACCTTACGCCACCAGTTGGATATACTCCGGGACCTCGTGATGCACGCCGCTCAAAAACTCTTAACGGAGTTATGGTCCGACCACTGGATCGATACGCTGGCTTCCAGGCGCAAGCAGAAGAAGACGAAAAAAGCCTACAAAGTCATCAACGAACAACGGGTCTCCTTAACCAGCTCTAATGGAGGCATGATGTATCTCCCGTCACGTATCCGACGCGGTATCGCTGAGCAGGTAGGTCGCATTCTCCGCTCGCAAGCCACTCGCAAACAGTGTTATTATGACGTGTTACGCATCGTGCAACTTACGGGTGTAGAGGGCAACCTCGATAGCTTAGTGCGCACCGTCGCCCTCACCTTAGCCAATTTTGAAGGCAAATACTATCGCTGGGCACTGATCCGTCAGACCTTACGCATGTTCAGGCGCTACTACTATCAACTCGGCTTGGATTTATGCGTCTTGATGCAGTTTCCTTATACCGCGGTGGTGAAACCGCACATTCATTCCTTCACACTGCTCTACAGCCCAGATGACGGACATGCCATTCGCTATAACTGGCAGCCAGAAGAAGATCCCACCACCATCAGTATTCGATTGAAATTACCGCGGCGTTCTCATCCCTCAAAACGTTCCCACTGGACCTGGCGGGAATTTACCCTGTCAATACCTGCCAAAATTCAACCACGTATTGCTTCGCCCAATAGCAAATTGTGTCATCCTACCTTACGCTATCTCACGCTGAAAGGCGGCTTGACACTGCCTTTTCTGGAATGTGCCTGGTCACTGGATCAAACGCAAAGCCAACGACAACAACGGTTACGTTCTAAACGTGTGATGGCCACCGATCTGGGAGTGATTAATCTGACGACCTCGGTTATTTGTGAAGCTGGGTCACAGTTGAGCACTCCGATATTCTGGTCGCCTTCTAAAACCATATTACACAAAATTGAGCAGCTCTACCACCATATCGCCCGACTGCAACGCAAACTAGACCGCTACCCTGCCAACTGGTGTGGACAGGGCAAACGACTCCAGGAACTGGAGCGACTTTACCGTAAACTGAACCGCTATCGGGAGGAAATTCTTCATCTGGCGAGTAATCAATTGCTGGAGACCGCGCTGCGCTGGGGGTGTAACACCATCGTCTTGGAGGACTTACGGAACTATGAACCGCCGAAACATCGGCGGAAACTCTCCCGAAAACTCTCGAACTGGCTACGGGGGGCGTTGTATGAACTACTCCGCTACAAAGCGAAGCGCTTCGGGATTAAGCTCGTCCGAGTAAATCCACGCTGGACCTCCAGTTATTGTCCGCGCTGCGGAGCTAAAGGTGTTAAAATCAGCGAGCCACGAACTCGTCAAGTTGTAAAAAGCGGTAGGTTCTTTCATTGTCCCTGCTGCACATATATAGCAGACCGCGATTATATTGCAGCTATTAACATCTATCGAATGTATCAAGAACTGCGTAACAAACGCTGTAGTTTAAAACACTCAAAGCCTGTCCCCTATATGGCGACAGGTATCCCGCTCAACCGTCCTAGCGGGGACTCCACTCAGCTTCTTATGGTGAGTGGATAGCCACTATTCCTTGTGGAATAGATGTCTATGGTGAAAGGAACGGTCTAAGGACAGAATGCATATATTGCTTTGGCTTGAAAATTTTCAATCAATTTGAATTATTTATCTTTATTCATTTTTGCTCGTTTTAAGGTATGAAGTGTCCTTATTGGCACTATAAAGGGCAATCCCGTTGAGACTCTTGAATAGTAAACCTGTTGTCTATTTCGGACTCATCAATATTCAAGACCACTGAAAGCGCTTCTGTAGGAAATGTTATACCGAATATGGGAAACACTTGTTTCATCATTTTCTCCATTAGTATAATATAGGTCAACGGGGTTTTGACTGACCTGTAAATTTAAGGAGATCCTTTTTACGGGGTTCTCATTCTCCTATGCATCCTTCGTTGCACGCCTCCAATCACCTGCCTCCAAAAAAATGCCCGATATCGACTCCCTTTACGACAACATCTCCTCATTAACCAAACTCTTTTAAATCTCCTTTTTATTATGTAAAAGATATGAAATAAGAAAAATTGGAGAGCTTTTACATGCAATTTGGCCTAGATAACATATGGACTTCCATTTTGAACAGTGTTTCAATAATTATTCAAAATGTACCTAATCTTATTATTTCGATAGTTATCATTATCATTACCATTTTTGGAATAAAAATCGTCAAAAGATCGGTAAAGAGCGCTGGAGATCGAGCAGATCTACCACCAGATGTAACTGCAACTCTAAACAAATTGGTTCAATGGACTATCCTTTTAATCGTATTTATTATAATTCTAAATATTTTTGGTTTAGAACAATTTTGGCTTGCAACAATAATTCCAATCATGTTTGGTACGGTAATAGGCTTTGCCTCTATTTCGACCATTGGGAACATGGTTGCTGGGCTTATCATTATGTTCAGTCGCCCATTTAAAGTTGGCGATTTAATCCAAATAGGTGAGGATATAGTAGTGGTTAAAGAAATTACAATTATTTTCACAAAAGTTGAAAAGGGAGACGGTATTGTATATATTCCCAATGCTGAGTTTTTAAAGAATAAGATTACTAATTATGATCAACAACCAGAGATACTCAGAATGATTAAATTTTCAGCAAGCTATGAACATGATGTAAATACCATAGAATCTATCGTACTCAAAGCAGTTAGTGGAGTTAAAGGTGTATTAGAGTACCGTAGACCTAATGTAAGGGCAGATAACTTTGACGACTTTGCGTGTCAATATAAATTGATTTACTATATTCGAAACTTTAGAGAGAGAGGAAGAATTGAGAGTGATATTCGCAAAAACATCTTTCAAGCATTTAAGGCAAATGGCATTGATTTAACGACTAGTCATCTCGTAAATATAACTGGTGGTACGCAAAAGCTAACAAACCAGTGAAATAAATTAATAGGATCGACTATCATCTCTACAGGTCTCTTGACTTAATTCTACGTTACACTGAACCATAGATTCAGACAAATTAAACAATTTTTGGAAGAACTAAACGAGAATATCAGCGAAATTAACATATTTTTCTTTTATTCTCTTTAAATCTCCTGGAGTTTTATTAAAAGTGGTTGTGATTCAATGAAAATAATGGGAGGACCTCTCGGTAAGGATATACACGTTGCAGGCATTATAAATTTCTTTGATATTGCAAAAGGTTTGGGGTATGAGACTGATTATCTAGGACCTGCAAACTCTGTTGAAGATTTTATAAAAAATATTACAAGAAATAAACCGGATATAGTTGCTATTAGTTATAGATTGAGCCCAGAAACTGCAGAAGAACTATTAGTGCAATTTAAAGATGCTATTAAAAAAGCTGGTTTAACTGATAGAAAATATATTTTCGGAGGAACCCCTGCAACAGCAGAAATAGCCGAACAAATCAGTATTTTTGAGAAAATATTCAGAGGAGGAGAATCAAAAGACGACATAAAGAAATACCTGACTGGAAACGAATTAAAAATAACTCGAAAGTTTCCTGATAATTTAGTTGATAGAATAAAATGGAAAAGACCAATTTTACGCCATCATTTTGGATTACCCTCTTTAGAAGAAACAATTGAAGGTGCAAAAGAAATAGCTGAAGCAGGAGTATTAGATGTTATTTCGATTGGTCCTGACCAAGACGCTCAAGAGTATTTCTTTCATCCTGAACTTCAAAAACCAGAAAGAAAAGGTGATGGTGGAGTTCCAATTAGAACTCCAGAAGATTTAAAGAGAATTTATGAAGCATCTCGCTGTGGAAATTACCCTTTGGTCAGATGCTATTCTGGAACAAATGATTTAATCAAAATGGCTGAGATGTATGTTGAAACAATAAATAATGCGTGGTGTGCAGTTCCACTAATGTGGTATAACGTAATAGATAGAAGAAGTAAGAGACTATTGGAAGATGCGATACGGGAGAATCAAGAATTAATGAAGTGGCATGTTGAAAAAGGAATTCCTGTAGAAGTAAATGAATCACACCAGTGGAGCTTAAGAAGAGCACCTGACACGATTGCAGTTGCCATGGCCTATATTGCTGCTTACAATGCAAAACAAATGGGGGTAAATAATTATGTTTCACAATACATGTTCAACACACCTGGGGAAACATCTCCAAAAATGGATCTAGCAAAAATGTTAGCAAAAGTTGAATTAATCGAATCTTTACACGATGATAATTTTATAAGTTATAGACAAGTTAGAAGTGGTTTACTGAGTTTTCCTCCCGACCTTGATATGGCTAAGGGGCAGTTATTATTTTCTATTTCTCTTGCAATGAATTTAGATCCTGATATTGTACATGTTGTAGGATATTGTGAAGGATGCTATGTAGCTAGACCTAGAGATATAATAGAAAGTTCTAAAATGGTTCAACAAGTTATAAAAAATTATAAAATGGGAGCCCCGGATATGAGTTTAGATCCTGATGTTCAAGCAAGAAAACGTGAATTGAAAAAAGAAGCTTTGTTATTGATTGATGCTATTAAATCATTAGGGCATTCAGAAGATCCACTGACAAACCCCAATATTTTAAGTAAAGCAGTTGAAATAGGTCTTTTGGACGCTCCGGATCTTAAGGGTAATGAATATGCTAGAGGCGAAATTTGTACGGAGACGATTAATGGAGCTTGTTATACAATAGATCCTAAAACAGGAGATACATTAGACGAAAAAAAGAGAAT
>JAECRW010000017.1 GCA_016294985.1 Candidatus Sifarchaeum marinoarchaea
CTATGGCACAGTCAAACACCGTGCCGAAACCCATGAAGAAGGGGTTAAATCGGGCTACACAGAACACGGGTGCGATGGGGCGATTCGTGCATTTTCTAACCTACAAATCCAAAAGAGTAGGTAAAAGAACAATAGAATTTGACGAACGTAACTCGACCAAAGAGTGCTATGTGTGTGGTAAACGCCATGATATGCCAATTTGGAAACGAATTATGAGCTGTGAGTGTGGTAACGTAATATGCCGCGACAAAAATAGTAGTGTGGTCCTGATGAAGCGTTACCTATCACAGAATGCCAAGTGGACGGGCTACGAAGAGTTTCTTCGTAATCTGCGACACACAGCCAAAGGTAAAACGAAAGTACCCAGTCCAATGTTCGGATATGGTTCGGAGGACTCGCAGGAAGCCCCATCCCTCAGGGTGGGGTAGTTCACTAACTACATTAAAAGTTGCTGTGATATCTAAAATAGCACAAAGAGAAACCTTTATTATTCATGCTATTATCAGAATTTTGTTCCTCTATTTACAAACACTGAACAGACTTCTCAAGAGTTAAATATGTGGAGGCATTATAGTGTCAGCATTGGATATAGTTGATCTCAAAAGCGTTATAGATCCGATATTTGAAAGAGTTGTAGGAAGAAGGAAAGAAGTTGTGCTTATCCTCTCAGCTTTAAAAGCAGGAAAGCCAATACTACTAGAAGGACCCCCTGGCGTTAGCAAAACTACTATTTTAAGAACTCTAAGTGACATTCTGGGTGTTCCTTTTTACTTTGTCGAAGGTAACGAAGATCTGACAGCCTCAAAATTAATTGGCTATTTTGATCCGGCGGCAGTATTACAGTCTGGATATCTTCCCGATAATTTTAGAGAAGGAGCACTTACGTTAGCTATGCGAAACGGTGGTATCTTGTACATCGAGGAGATAAATCGAGCTCCTCCAGATGCACTTAATAGTTTAGTTGTCGCGCTTTCCGAAAAAGAAATACATGTTCCACGTTTTGGGGAAATCTCGGCGAACAGTGGGTTCCGAGTTGTCGCTGCTATGAATCCTTATGATGATATTGGCGTCCAAAGAATTAGTAGAGCTATTCTTGACCGATTCACAAAATTAAAACTGGATTACCAAAACAAGGAAGAAGAAATGGAAATTGTGCGAGTAAATACCGATGATAACAACGAAAAACTAATGGAGTTAGGGGTAGAAATAGGGCGCCGAAGTCGAAATAATCCTGATTTACGCTTGGGAGCTAGCGTGCGAGGTGCAATAGATTTTGTAAATGTTGTAATGGAAAGACTAGTGTTTGATCCATCGCTTACAAAAGAAGATCTAATTGACTGTGCCTCTTTGACGTATAGTTCAAAGATATGGCTCTCTGCAACGACAGAAAAAACTGAAGAAGACGTTATTAGAGATATAGTGAATGTAGTCTTAGATGAGATGGGACCTGAAACTTTAGACGAAATAAACAAATCTTCATAATAGTTTTTAACATTGTTGCTACTAAATAGTCTCCATTTTTTCATCTCACTTCTTTTTGTCTACAATTAAAACTGATGAACGGATTTCGTTTCATAAACTCCTTTTCGTACTCTCTTAATTTATTGATTTCATTTTTTCAGGATTTGTATGGAAAATTCTCTTAGAGGTTTAAACACAACTTTGTTATCGTTGTGCTCGTAGCGGGGTTTTGGTTCTGTTTCCTTACTCCAAAATTGTTAAATTAAACTAGTCTGATGATACATGAAATATGAACATGCGCGCCCAATATCGAATTTTTAACTTGTATACAAGTGTCATTCGATATTCATCCATAAGTTTTTTATCTACATGCTTCTAAATGATAGGAATAAGTTCGTACAAAAATATTAAAATATAAAATTGGAGAGCAATAAGCAAAGAGTAAAGGTGTAAATAATGCCAAAGATTACCGATCCTGTAAAATTCGGTAAAATGGAACTCGAAAACAGATATGTCGCCGCACCAATGCTAACTGATACAGTATCTGAAGACGGTTGTGTGACTGAACGCTATTTAGAAACTATGAAGCACACTGCACAAGGGGGTTGGGGGCTTGTTATGGTTCAAGCAACCGCTGTTCATCCTAGTGGGACAGTTGTTCGTAATGAATTAGCTGCTTATGATGATAAGTATACAGCTGGATTATACGAAGTTGCTGATGTTATCAAACGAGAGGGACCTCATTGCGGAATTCAAATTTTTCACGGTGGCGCAATTGCCCATCCATTAGTAATTCGAAGATCACTGGATACGCCACTTCCAGACCTTCCTCCAAAGATTCCGGTAGCACCAAGCCCAACGTCTTCTTTTCTTAACCCTGGTGCACAATGCCATGTGTTGACGCATGAAGAAATATTACAACTAATAGATTGCTTCGGAGCTGCTGCGGGACGAGCTAAGGAAGCTGGCTTTGAGTGTGTTGAAGTGCACGCCTGTCACGGTTCTTTACCGCATCAATTCCGCACGCCACGTTGCAATACGAGAGATGACGAGTGGGGACAAGATAAGCATCTCTTCATCAAAAAAATCGCTGAGGCTGTGCGAAACAATGTAGGTCCAGACTTTCCGTTTTGGTTCAGAATCAGTGCTGACGATCATGCAGCACCAGGTACGCCAGGATATACACTTGAGGATACCGCGACAAAACTGGTACCCGACTTAGAGGCTGCTGGTGTAGCGGCTATTCATTCTTCAAGTGGTTCTGTAGATGTCTCAGGAATATGGGTAATTCAGCCGCTTTATTGGGAGCAAGGCTGCCTTGTGAAAGAAGCGAAACGTCTAAAAGAGGTAGCTACGGTACCTGTTGGTACTGTGGGCAAGATCATGGCTCCCGAGATGGCTGCTAGAATAATTGAAGAAGGGAGTGCAGATTGGATTGCCTTAGGTAGACCTGCTTGGGCTGATCCATGGTATCCAAAAAAGCACTTAGAAGGACGACCTGAGGATGTCCGACGGTGCATTTCATGTGACTGGTGCACCTACTTGTACATTTTGGCGAATGTGCCCGCTCGATGCGCAGTAAATTATTCCTTTGGACGAGAAATTCGATATCCACCAGATGGGCTTCTAACACCAACTGAAATACCTAAGGATGTCCTCGTTATTGGCGGCGGTGTTGCAGGAATGGAAACGGCAAGAGTTGCTACTCTAAGAGGTCACAACGTCACACTATATGACAAACGCAATGAACTGGGCGGAATTATGCGCTACGCTTCTGATATCCCATATCTCTACACTGGAGATTTAATGCAAATTGCGACATGGCAAATGACTCAACTTGAGAAGTTGGGTGTCGAGGCAAAGTTGGGAGAAGAGGTCACCGTAGATCTCGTAGATAAACTAAATCCTGATGTCGTAGTCGTAGCTACTGGTGGGATTTCTCCTAAGCCGGCAAGAATCCCAGGCATTGGACGAGCCATAACGTTCGACGAATATTTGATGCAAAAGCCCGCACTTGGTAAAGATGTGGTAGTTTTAGGAGGATACGAAGGAGCAGAAGCAGCAACTTCTATAGGCAAACAAGACAAGAACGTCACTCTTGTCTCAGAATCTGATAGTATAACAGAGGCTGCCTACTTCTTTAATATCATTAGAGTTGCAGCATTGACGCTGGTTCTTATGCCGGAAGGAAACGTGACAACTATCACTAATGCTACAATAAAAGAAATCACTGCTGATAGTGTTCGTATTGAGGTAGAAGGGGCAGAACAAGTTCTTAAAGCGGATAGTGTTGTTGCATGCTTCCCAAGAGAACCTGTGACAGATCTCTACGATGCGCTAAAAGGCAAAGTCTCAGAACTCTACCGCGCTGGTGATTGTGTAAAGGCAGGAGCAACGTGGAATGCTATTGACGATGGAAACTGGATAGGCCGCAAAATTTAGACTTTAAACGTAGATTTTAACCTCCCCATTTCTTTTTTTTATTTTCTCGCTTTGTTTTGGACTATCAGAGACGAAACTTATATATATTCACAAAAATGCCCTAATACAAAATCAATTCTCGTATTGAGAATTGCCTTCTGCTAAATTAATGGCACCAAATATCAGACGAGGGACGATTAAGTGGTTTCCACGATAAGTGAGATTGATGCATCTTTTATTGACAAACTTTCGTCGCTTAGCGGGCAAAACATTAGAATTTGCTTTCAATGTTCCCAATGCACTGCAAGTTGCCCGATTTCTTATGTAGATCCATTCAACATTAGAAGATTGATAAGAGCATTACAATTCGGTTTAAAAGAGAAGATTTTGCGTAGCGATGACATTTGGAAGTGTACCATGTGTTATGAATGTTATGATCGATGCCCTAACGATATTAATATACCTAAAGTCATTGCAGCGCTAAGAAAATTGGCAATAGAGGAAGGTTTAGGTCCTAAAGCGGTTTTGGATACCGAAAGAAACATCCTCGAATCATCAAATGTATGGGGATTAGACGATGAAACGACAGAGCTGGCAATAGAGGAGCTGAAAGACAACCTTGCTGCAAAAAGGATAACTTTTTCTACAAAACCAAGGGCTAAAGTAGTGTACTTTCCAGGCTGTCTCTCTCTATATTTAAATAGAGCCCAGGGAATCTCATCTGCGATTATAGCGATTCTTGATAAAGCTAAGGAAAATTGGACTTTTCTAGAAGAATTGAAATGCTGTGGACATCCTCTCATTCTCACTGGCGCAGCCTCCGAAGAGGATCTTAAGAAAATCGCTGAGTGGAATGTGACCAAAATTGAAGAAAGTGGAGCGAAACGTTTAGTGACAGGTTGTCCTGGGTGTTTACAAGCCTTTAAAGACGAATATCCCAAGATTCTAGGAAGAGAGTTAAATTTTGAAGTTGTTCCCTTTGTACAGCTTTTAAGTGAATATCTTCTTTCTAGAAGAAGGCGAATTCCGTTTCCCAAAAAACTTATAGAGAGAGTTACATATCACGATCCCTGCGAACTGGGAAGAGTTAGTGGAGTATTTGACGAGCCTAGGGAGATCCTGCAGAAAACAAAGGTCGTAAGCCGTTATGTTGAAATTGAACCAGAAAATTTAAGAAATAGCCGCTGTTGTGGCGCTGGGGGTTTCATAAAAAGTACTCACGAAGGATTATCCAACGATTTAGCTGATGAAAGACTTAAGACTCTCATCAAAACTAGATCAGGACTTTGCGTGACTGCTTGCCCAAGTTGCAAGTTGCAACTGATGGATACTGTATTACGTTGTGATAACGAGATAAAAATAATGGACATAGCTGAACTGGTTGCACAGCAACTAAGACTGCTATAAAACGGTGCAATCTCTTTAAGCTTTGTATTATTCATTCTATATGGTAAATAAAAACTCAGAATAAAGTTAAAAGATTTCGTCCCCACTCTTACAATCAAGCTTTGGATGATTATCAAATCTGATTGCCCCTACTGGAATCCTCCCTTCTACTGCCTCAACAATTTTTACAACACCTTTATGCCCAAATCCCCCACATAATTCGAACGCTTCAATGCCCTCTTCTTCAACCAATTTCTTTGCAACTTTTCCTGCTTCTTCGTAGTTTTTAGCTGATACTATATACGCTTCTACTGATGGTGTTGAGACAATTGCTTTGTATTTTTCAGGGTTTCCATCTGGAGATAGGAAAATAAATGCAAATTTAAATGCCAAAATTATTCCTCCTTATTTTGTCTTTCCAATATTCAGTCGATTCCTCAAAAAGGTTGTTATTGATAATTCAATATGCTCACAGGAAGCCTAGCCATTGGTTGTGTAGTTCACTCACCTAACAAATAACTTCTTTGAAAGTCGTTTTCATCTAAAGCGATATCTAACACTTTGCTTAATTTCTTATAATATCGCTGAATGACCACACCAGGTGATAGAACTATTAAGTTAAACTCTTCTTCTTTGTTTTCTCCATTCGTAATACAATTTAAAGTAAGATTCTTAGTCGTTGAATCCTCAAAAATGCTAAACTCTTGAATTTCCATGACTGAAATGCCTTTATTTTTGACTTCGTAGAAAACTTCGTCAAATCCTTTTTTTATTTCTAGAAGAAATACGTGTGGATCCAAATTCTTTTCTTTGACTTTCAGAGCCTCTCTCAGGAGTATCTCTTGCGAATACATCTTATTGTTGTTGCACTGAATAAAAGCTATTTTCTCCGGAATCTCGCCATCAAAAGGGCGTAGTATAACTCCCTCATACAGACCAAAAGGATTTAAAATATCACTGAACTCAAAGGATGTTATTACATTTGGGATGTTATAGTCACATTTTTCTCCATTTGGTAAAAGCTCTTCTATGCCTGGCGCTAAAATTATTGAATCCACTGTTATAATCAGATTTTCATCTGTTCGAGTATAATCAATTGCATTTTCTGGACAAACTTCGGCGCAAATTCCACAGCCAATACACTTTCTACAACTTAAACATCGCTTTGCTTCATCAATTGCTGTATTTTCTGGAAATCCTAACTCAACTTCTTTAAAACTATTAATTCTCTCATCCGGGGGCAATTCAGGCATTTCTGATCTGGGCATTGCCTCTATTTCTTCCTTTAAATCGAAATAATATTTTTTTAGCCTTTGTTTTTCCGCTTTCCCATCAACTTTGATATCTATCTCGTTGTCGTCAACTTTGAAAATACTATTTTTTGTTTCACTAAGATATTCATCTATAGCTAAAGTGGCTCTTATTCCATCCGCCATTGCTACTACGACTGTAGAAGCCCCGTTAACAACATCTCCTCCTGCAAATACGCCCTTTCGAGATGTCGCATTCTTTTCGTCTACTTTTATAGTTCCTCTTTTTGTTGTCTCGATATCCTTTATCCAATCAATCTCTGGATCACGACCGATAGCTGAAATTACTATATCCGCCTCAATAATGAATTCGGAATCTTTAATTGGAACAGGCCGTCTCCTACCCCTCTTATCAGGTTCACCGAGTTCCATACGGACACATTCTACCTTTTCAACTTTCTTGTTGCCTAGGATTCTTATCGGGGTAGTAAGAAATTGTATATCTACTCCTTCATGTTCAGTAGCAATTGCCTCTGCGTCAGTGGGAAACTTTGATCTTGGCTTGGGAAATAATATGGTTGTTTTCTTAGCTCCAAGTCTCAAGGCACACCTAGCCGAATCTAGGGCGGTGCGACCTCGGTAAATTACGACTACATTTTTCCCAGTAAAATCTTTTTCTTTGCCGAGGTTATAATCTTTCAGAAACATTTCGCCTTGGTATACGCCTTCCAGTTCCTCACCCTGGATATTCAGCTTTCGAGGTTTTGGAGCACCTACAGCAATAAATACTGCATCATATCCCTGGGTTAAAAGTTCGCTGATGTTTTCAACTCGTGTGTTGGTCTTAATTTCTACGCCTAAATCTGCAATCATATCCATCTCTTTTTGGAGTATATCCTTTGGCAGGCGATATTCGGGGATAGCCCAGTACAACATGCCACCAGTAACAGGCAATTCTTCAAAAATTGTAGTTTTATAGCCCAATTTGACTAGATGATAAGCAGCAGTAAGTCCTGCTGGACCTGAACCGATAATGGCAACGTGTTGGTCTTTAGAAGGTGCGACTCTAGGTTTAGGTAATTGATCACCTTCTTTTACAGCATAATCTGCAACAAAGCGTTTGAGGCCCTTAATGGCAATTGAGTCGTCTTTCAAAGCCCTTTTGCACATATTTTCGCAGGGGTGGCTACAAACACGACCACAGACACCTGGCAATGGATTTTCTCTTCTAATTAGATTATAAGCCTCAATATATTTGCCCTCTGCGATTAATCCCACATATCCACGAACATCTGTATCAATAGGGCACGCGGCCTGACAGAAAGGCGTTTCTTTTTCAATTCCGTAGACAGCAGGGATTGCATTTTTAAAAGGTTTATAGATTGCATTTCGATTAGCTAGTCCATCATTAAAACGATCAAGGACATGTACAGGGCAGACTTTCCAGCAGTCACCACAGTCATTACATAACTCTTCAATAACTCGGGCAGTTTTTTTTGTTAGAAAAACCGTGAATTTCCCATTCTCACCGTCTATATGCTCAATAGAGGTTCTCGTCATTATTTGAATATTAGGATGATTAGCAATCTCTTTAAGTTTTAATTCTAATTCCTTTTCTAGATCGAAAACAGGGGCAAGTTTTTCAGTCATTGCCCCGATAATAGGCGCTTTTTCTACCAAATAGACCTTTTTTCCCGCATTTGCGTGCTCTAAACTTGCATTGATGCCTATTATATCACCACCAATGACAAGAATATTCTTCATCATTTCTGTTCCCTTAAGTTGCTTTGTAGAGCGGAGTTGTCCCCTCAATTCGATCAATTGTCGCAAAGCCAGCTCTTTTTAAATCAGTCATATGCCTTAAGACTCTAGGTGGTGCCAAATCTAGTTGTTGTGCCAATTCTTTAACCGACATTGCCTTTTCTTTGATTGATAAGCGAATTCGCGCGGAAATATACTCGTTATTTATAATTTCATCTGCCAATCTGTTTATTTCATGTGTAGTAAACAGCTCTCTGTACTTGTTCCCATTATCAACAAATTCTTTTACCTTAACAGCTAATATCCTAAAATTTCGGCTTTCAGCAACTTCTTTTGCAGCCTGTATTTCTTTTAATTCATTCTTGTAATTGAGAGGGCCTAGTTGCTTGATAGTTTCAGTGAATTCTTTAACAATCTGTGCAAATCTCACGCCCTCTGCTGCAGAAACCCATACTAATCTAAGTCTTTCTCTTGGAATTCCTGCTAGTTGAAGCAGTTTTTTAGTTAGTTCAATTTTTTTTTCTGCATAATAGTTGCCTGTAATATAATGACAATCACCAAGATGACATCCCCCTACCAAAACGCCATCAGTACCATGTAAAAAAGCATCTAAGATGAAAGTTGGATCTATTCTCCCAGAACACATCACTCTAATAACTCTTAAGTTTGGAGGATATTCTAGTCTACTCACTCCTGCCAAGTCAGCTCCTGCATAACTGCACCAATTACATAAGTATCCAATGATCCTAGGTTCAAATTCCTTCATTTTTCTACCTCAGCATGTAAAGCAGCTCGTGCCTGCAAGATGAGTTGATCATCTGTGAACCCGCTCATTTTAACTGCCCTTTCTATGCAACTAGCGCCGCAACAGCCGCATCCTTTGCATTTTGCCTCAATAACCTTGGCCACATTTTCTTCAACTCTTATTGCATCGTAAGCACATACAGAAGCACATATACCGCATCCAATGCATTTTTCTTCATCAACGATAGCCACATTTCCCTTACTTTTAACTAACCCTTGGCTCATGGGAATAGATGCTTTGTTGGCTGCTCCAATAGCCTGTGCAATTGTATCTGTAACTCCTTTGGGAGATTGTGCGCAGCCACAGAGATATATACCATCGGTTGCGAAATCGAGTGGTCTTAGCTTCATATGAGCTTCTTGGAAGAATTTACCTCCGCCAACTGGGATTTTTAGTTTCTTTGCGAGTTCTTCTACACCCTCACTCCCCTCTGTTGCCATTGTTAGCACAATCAGATCTGGTCGAAGTTCTATTTCATCATCAAGGTATGTATCATACGCTCTTACTACTAGTTCACCATGCTCGCCATATATTTGCGGTTCTCTTTCTTTCAAATATCTGACGAAGCCAATATCATAATTCTCCAAAATTGTTCTGTAATACTTCTCATCTTTTCCGCTCAGGACAATGTCTTGGCACAGAATGTAGACGTTCGTGTCTGGATAGATATCTTTGATATATTTAGCATTCTTAATGGCCGTTCCACAACCGATCCTACAGCATCCCAGTATGTCATTTCTAGACCCGACACAATTGATCATTACTATGTTGTTCAATCTCTCTAAACTTTCATTTTTAAGCATATCTTCGAGTTGAAGTTGAGTAATCACATTTTCGTATTGTCCATACCCGTAAAATCCCTGTGGATCTATTTCTTCATGTCCTGTTGCAATGATGATTGTAGATACATTAAGTTTTTCACGTTGTTCATTTTGAGAGATAGTAACCACGTAATTTCCAATGTATCCCTCTACGTCTTCTATCTCACTTCCTGTAAGGATGTCAATTTTTTCATGATTTTGAACGGTTGAAATCCATTGCCCAAGTAATTCTTCACTATGGACATCATACGGAAACAATTTGTGAAGTTTCTTGAGCATTCCACCAAGCACATTTTCTTTCTCGACTAAATATACTTTGAAACCCATGTTAGCTGCAGTTAGCGCTGCTGTAACACCACATAAGCCTCCTCCAATTACCAAACATTCCTTTCCGACAGCAAGTTCACTTTCTTTTTGAGGTTCAAGAAGGCGTGATTTAGCTACTGCCATAGCTACGAGATCTTTTGCTTTCTGGGTGGCGGCTTCAGGTTCATTTGTATGAACCCATGAGCATTGCTCTCTAATATTCGCAAATTCGAAAAGGAATGGATTCAATCCTGCCTCTCGTAGCGTGTTTCTGAATAAATACTCGTGAGTTCTAGGAGTGCATGATGCGGCTATAATCCGATTAAGGTTATGATCTTTAATTGCATCCTTTATGGTATCAGCGTAGTCAGCCGAGCATATAAATTGCCCTTCTTCGGCATGAACGACATTTGGAAGGGTTTTTGTATACTCTACAACATCTGGCACGTTCACGACAGACCCTATATTGGCACCACAATGACAAACAAACACGCCTATTCGTGGTTCTTCCGTTGAATCAATTTCAATCTCAGGTGGCAACTCAAGTTCTTTGATTTCAGTGCCCCTCACTTCTGTTAATGGGCTTACAGCTTTAGCTGCAGCAGCACTTGCCTGTACTACTGAATCTGAGATGTCCATAGGTCCTTGACATGTTCCACAAAGATATACTCCGTTTACACTAGTTTCGAAAGGCCTAGAAGGATCTATTAACTTGAAGAAACCATCTTCATCGAGTTCAATCCCAAGAATTTCTGCAAGTTTGGCATGTCCATCGTTTGGCACAATAGGAGGACAAAGAACTAATAGATCAACTCTCAATGTATCTATCGTATTTGTTTCAATGTTTTCGTATCTAATTAACAAATCTCCAGTTTCAAGATCCTCTGAAACTTCCCCAGGTATGCTTCTAACATATTTTACATCATATTTGTATTCTGCCCGCTTACGATATTCTTCATATCCTTTGCCGTAAGTTCTTCGATCGATATAAAAGATGAATGTCTCTGCGTCAGGTTCATGTTCTTTAGTGAGAATGGCTTCTTTCGTAGCGTACATGCAACATATTTTTGAGCAGTATTCCTTTCCTATTTTCACATTTCGGGATAAGACACATTGTATCCACGCTACTTTCTTAGCCGGCATTTCATCTGAGATTCTTATTATGTGTCCACTTGTTGGACCAGCTGCGCAAAGCATTCTTTCATATTGCAAGGATAAGAGGACATTTTTATATTTACCATAGCCATATTTTCCAGTAGGTTCTAGAAGGTTGTAACCTGTTGCCACTACTATACTTCCGACCTTAATGTCGAGTATTTCTTCTTTTTGCCAGAAGTCTACAGCATTTGCCCCCTCCTTTTCGCAGGCAGCAATGCAATCACGGCATCCCCCCCCAAACTTCTTGCAGGAATCCATATCAAGGGTGAATACATTTGGAACAGCTTGTCCAAAGGGTCGATAAATAGCTTTTCTTTGTACAATTCCCATATCAAATTCGCTAGGTACCTTCACGATACATACTTTTTCGCATTCGCCACAAGCGTTACACTTATCCTCTCTCACAAAACGTGGTTTCTTTAATATCTTTACAGTAAAATTTCCAACTGCCCCTTCCACTTCTTTAACTTCAGAATAAGCGAGAAGTTCAATATTAGGATGCCTTAAAACATCAACCATCTTTGGAGCTTCGATGCAAATACTACAATCATTTGTAGGGAATGTTTTATCTAATTGTGCCATATGTCCTCCGATAGATGGAGCACTATCGACTAAATAGACTTTGAAACCTTGATCAGCGATGTCTAGCGAAGCTTGAATTCCAGCAATTCCTCCACCAATTACTAGAACCGATCCAGATAATTCCTCAAGAGTCTGTGCCAGATTTGTAGCCTCCTCATGTTTTCAGTCACTAGTATCCTATGAAGTTATCTTTGTTATTCATCGGATTTTTGAATTCTAGATTGTAAAAATGTATCCTTTTACGCATAAATGCTTCTTAGATCTTCGTAAAGATATTTGTCACTCTTCGTTTGGTATGTCTATTGCTCTTATAGTACTGGAGTGAATGTTTCTAAGGTGTTTTTTAGATGGCGTAAAAACTGTGCTGCAAGCGCACCATCAACAACTCGATGATCAAAGGACAGGCTTAATATCATCATAGGTTTAATCTCTATACTATCTTCATCGACCACAATGGGCTTTTTGGCAATTCGTCCAACTCCAAGAATTGCAGTTTGTTGTGGTGTTAAAATGGGTGTGAATCCATCAATTTCATACATACCCAAGTTTGAGATAGTAAATGTGCCCCCTTTTACTTCACTTAATAAAAGTTTCTTTTGTCGTGCCTTCTGAACAAGATCCTCTATAGTTGTATTCAACTCTTTCAATAATTTTTTATCAGCGTCAGGAATTACTGGAACAATGAGGCCACTGTCTTCAAGTGCTACTGCCAGTCCAACATTAATATTAGTGTGTATTCGAATTTCATTGCCTTCTATAGTTGAATTAAAAATCTTGTAAGCTTGTAATGCTTCAGTTACAGCTTTGATTAGAATAGCGTTATAAGATAACCGTGCACGAGTTTTTTCTTCGAATTCTTTACGTATTTTCGCCATATTAGATGCATCTGCTTCCATCATTACTGTGACGTGAGGTGCTGTCTGATAACTTTGAGTCATTCGTTCCGCTATGATCTTGCGAACCCCAGTTAGCCTTATTCTCTCAACCTCTTCAGGGACGGCTGGTATAACTCTTCTCTGTTCAATTGCCCTTAAAATATCCTCTTTAACAATTCTTACTCCTGGTCCCGTCCCTTCAATCTTCGTTATGTCAAGTCCATGCTCTTTTGCAAGTCTTTTTGCAATTGGTGAGATTTTAATCCGTTCTGGTTTGACTTCTACAACTTCTCTCTTTTGAGTTACTTCAATCTCTTCAATCTTGGTTGCTACTATTGGAATCTCTAATTGCTTGAGTTGTTCTTCGGCTTCTACAATAGCTTTCGCCAACAAATCTGGTGAGTCTTCGACTTCTGAGATTATTGCTATCGTTGTTCCAATGGGAACTTCTTCTGCTACCTCAACAAATATTTTGTGAAGTGTACCTTTCAAAGGCGATTCTATTATAAAACTCACCTTTTCGCTCATGACCTCAACTATTTCTTCGCCTTGAGAAATAAAATCTCCTTGTGCTTTCAGCCATTCTACCACCATACCCTTTTCTTGTTCTTCGTCCAAGCGAGGCATGAATATGATTTTCACCATTGTAATTCATCCTTAGAATCTTTTTCATTATGTGCTTAGAGATCGCTTGAAGGTATTTGATTTTAGATTTAAAATAATTTTTTGGCTGCAGTGATTATTTTCTCCTTATTTGGAAGCATGAGTTTTATCAGAGGAGGTGCTACAGGTTCAGGGATCTGGAGTGTAGCTACACGCATTATTGGGCCATCTAGATAATCAAATGCTTCTTCTGCAACGATTGCAGCAATTTCAGCAGCAACCCCACATGCTGAGGGATTATTGTCCACAACTACAATTCTATTTGTCTTCTTAACGGAATTTATAATGGTTTCTTTGTCAAGCGGAACTAATGTACGCGGATCTACGACTTCAGCTTTGATTCCTTCCTTTTCTAGTTCTTTCGCTGCCTCAAGAGCCTCCAAAACCAAATTACAGATTGCCACAATCGTCAGATCGGTTCCTTCTCTTTTGATATCTGCCTTACCAAAAGGAATAAGGTACTCATCCTCAGGCACAGGTCCTTTGTTCAAATATAGCTTTGCAGTCTCGAAAAACATTACAGGTGCCTTGTCTCTTATAGCTGTTTTTAATAATCCTTTTGCATCGTACGGAGTTGATGGTACAACAACTTTTAATCCTGGAGTCTGCACAAACCATGGAATAAGAGTCTGAGCATGATCGGCACCTGAACCACGACCTTGTATAATCGCTGATCTAATTGTTAAAGGTACTGTTAATTGTCCTCCAGTCATATAACGCAGTTTAGCCATATGATTTGTGATTTGGTTCATGGCACAGGGTAGAAAATCAGGATACATTATCTCGACAATCGGATTTAACCCGGTTATCGCTGCCCCAATACCTGCTCCTACAAATCCATCTTCACTAATTGGGGTATCACGAACCCTTTCTGGGCCAAATTCATCCAATAGTCCTTTTGAGACGCCATAAACGCCACCAAGAACCCCTACATCTTCTCCCATAAGAATTACGGTAGGATCTCTCCTCATTTCTTCACGCATGGCTTCATTAAGTGCTTCAGCCATATTAATTTCTCTTTGTGTACTCATTTCCTTTCCCTCCCTAGAAAACGAATCTCTCTAATTCTTCTGGACCTGGAAATTCGCTATCAATAGCAAATTTTTCAGCCTCAGCAACTTCCTCCTCAACTTCTTTATCAATGTTATTAAGTTGCTCTTCGCTCGCGATAGTTCGTTCAAGAAGATACTTTCTATGCCGTACAATTGGATCTCCTTTCTTCCATTCTTCTACTTCTTCTTTCGTTCTATATGCAGTACCTGGATCACCATAATAATGACCGTGATGCCTGTAAGTTTTAGCTTCTATTAATGTGGGTCCCTCACCCTTTCGTGCCCGCTCAACTGCAATACGTGCAGTCTTGTATACTTCTATTACATCGTTTCCGTCTATAGCAAAGCCTGGCATATTATAAGCTTTTGCGCGAACAGCTATGTCTTTTACAGAGGTTGATCGTTTAACGCTTACAGAAATCGCGTATAAATTATTTTCACATACGAAAACTACTGGAAGTTTCCATATTGACGCAAGATTGAGACTTTCGTGGAAACCGCCCGTATTAGCTGCCCCGTCTCCAAAGAAACTTGCAATAACTTGATTTGTCTTTCTTAATGTGGCTGATAGTGCAGCACCAACTGCTAATGGCGCTCCAGCACCAACAATGGATGATGAATATAGCATTCCCACTTCAGGCCATGATAAATGCATTGTCCCTCCTCTACCTCTACAGCACCCTGTTACCTTGCCTAGAATTTCAGCAGCTGTCACATTCATTGGTGTGCCTTTTGCAACTGTATGTGCATGTGCACGATGAGTACTTGTCACCAGATCTTCTTTTGTTAAGTTCGCACATACTCCTACAGCTACAGCTTCCTGGCCTGTAGAGAGATGTAATGTTCCTGGGCATAACCCTCTAGCGTAGAATTCACCCATTTTGTCGTCAAAAAGTCTAACTCTTACCATTTCGCGATATAATGAAACTAATTTTTCATTACTTATTTCATTATGAAGACCTTTCTCCATTCCATTCACCCCACAGAAATTTAATATACACGATTAGAGTAATGATGTAATAATGTGTAAATAGTTTATAATAATACATATTTTGGATAATAATATATAGTTTAATAATCGATATGGAGGGGAATCTGCATGAGCGTAAAAGAAGTCCCTTTTAAAGAGACTTCTGGCGAACTCAGCAGTACTATCCGGTACCAAGCCGCCTCTGGTAAACTTGGTCAAGTAATTATTGGTCGATTATTGCCAGGCACTGATGTTATTGAAGGAATAGAAAAAATATGCAAAGATCATAGTATACAATCTGCCTTTGTAAGCCTATCAATAGGAAGCTTGCAAAAAGCGACATTTCTGTTGGCAATGGCAAAAGAGGGAACCAAATTAGGAATCGCTTATACGGAACCTATTGAAGTACCAGGACCTATTGAGTTTCTCAGTGGTCTTGGAGTGGTTTGTGAAGGAGAAACAGAAGGAGAATTGGAAACTCATTTTCATGCGACATTTAGTAACGAGAAAAAAGAAGTTTATGGCGGTCATCTTGTCAAAGGCAAAAATCCAACTCTAGCTACAATTGATCTTTCGATAATTGAAGTTAAGGGTGTTAAATTAGGCCGAAAATTTGATGAGGAAACTGGGTTCGTCCTTATGTCTCCAGAATCAATATAATTGAAATTGTATCAACTAGGTTGAAAAAAAATTACAATAACCGAAGAAGCTCTTCCAATATTAATAAAGCTCCTTTTTTATCTAGTGGTTCATTGTTATTGCCACACTTCGGAGACATAATACATGCAGGACAACCATCCTCACATTCACAATCGCGAATCAATTCAAGAGTAGTCTGTAAGAATCCTGACTCTATTAACTCGTAGATTTTTTCAGCAATCCCAATTCCAAATTCGTAACTATCGTAAATGAAAATGGTAGCTTTCTCTTCATCTTCGTGATATGTACTAGAAACTCCTCCTATATCCCATCTATCGCATAACGCAAACATAGGTGCCATTGCAATCATAGCATGTTCGCAAGCATGGATGGCACCATTAAAATCATAACCACTTTCATAGACTTTCTGTTCAATCCATTCAGGAATTGTAAAATACACTGCTACGGTTTGAAACCTCAGTGGGGGTAAG
>JAECRW010000118.1 GCA_016294985.1 Candidatus Sifarchaeum marinoarchaea
GCATCCATTAAAAAGCAAACAAAGTATAACTTGATTCCAGCGATTTTCATGATAATTACATGTCTAGCTGCTCTTCTATACTTAAGTGGTATAATGATATACAGAACTGCCATCGGACAGCCACTCGTAGCGAGGTTATTAGCTCGCCCAGAGAATATAGGATGGGCTACTGCATTTACTGTGATTTTCGGAATTGTAGGGTTTGTACTAGTAATACTTGGATTGATAATGGCAAACGACAGCTTTAAAGCGTTGAGGAAACTTTGGGCAGCCTCCTCGTAAAAAAGGAGGTTTTGTCCAACCAACCCGTTATTTTTTTTTACATAAGTAGTCTTTTAATGGTGATGCTTTTCTTTATTTTCCATCACTTTAGTTTCATCTATCGGTGATTAATTCAAGCACGAGGAATTACATCTATCATGACGTTTTGCGAAGTTCTTGAAGAGAATTTGGTGAAGAGTTCACAAATTTGATCTTGAATGTATAGAAGGGATTTACGTGAAATTTTGGAAAAAAGTCAAGACTTCATTAAAAAATATCATATACGGATCGACTGTCGCTGATATGGTTCGAACTTATAAGAAAATGGCATTTGATATAAATGCTGCTTTAATGATTGTAACGATTGGAGATTTAATTGGGGTTATTGTAATTCCTCCCATTTACAAATACAACTTATTAGTACATTGGTTTCCGTACATTGATGTTTGGAAGAGAGAACTTTTAAGGGAAAAGGAGTTTCTGGAAAAGTTAGGATAGAGGTATTAAAATTTCTTTTTGCATATAATAATTAATTTGCCGTGACAAACTCTCGTAAATCACGCTTTACAATATATTTAAAAGAGGACTTATTATGTACAAATACAATGATATCTTTATTGTTATCTCCTAATGAATAGGAAGAATTGAGAGAGGGATGAATGTGAAGGAAGAAAAGGAAGAGCCGAAGAAAAAGGGTATTAAATCTGCACTGAAAGAATTTGTTTACGGTATGGCAACACACGACATGGTCAGATATATGTTGAAAACCAGAATGTACCTTGAACATCTGTTCATGTTAATAACACTGGGAGACATGCTTGGAATACCAATATTACCACCCTATTATTCGTTAAAGATTTTGCCGTATGCAGTGCCAAACATTGCAACTTGGAAGAAGAGAATATTCAGAGAAAGAGACTTTACCGACCAATTGTTCTAGAGGAGGAAAACTATTGCCACAATCGCTAATGGAATTTTTTGAAACTCATCCTGAGGTTAACGTAGTCATTTATGCGGGTAAGGGAGGGTTAGGGAAAACTACTTTTAGCGCTGCTACAGCGCATTGGATGGCTAGCAAGGGCAAAAAAGTTTTATGCTTTAGTACAGATCCTCAAGCGTCTCTTAGTGACATATTTGAGAAGGATCTCTTTGGCAAAGGCGAACAGGAATTAGCAAATAATCTTCATGTAATAGAAATAGATGCGGATAAGAAGATAAGTGCATATCAAGAGGAAATCAAACAAAAAATTCTAGACATGTACAAGCTCGACGAGTTACCTACTGAGATCGACGAGTACATTAAGTCTGCTGCTGCTGAGCCTGCTATGCATGAAAGTGCCACTTTTGACGCTATGGCTGACCTGGTAGCGAGTGAGAACTATGATTTTTATATTTTTGATATGCCCCCTTTCGGGCATGGAGTGCGAATGATTAGCATGGCTCAAATCTTAGATGCATGGATAGAGAAGATAGAAGAGACGCGTAAAAAGGCTATGGAATACGACGCTGTTGCCGCTACTCTTAGGGGTACTGCCGCTGCAGAAAGTCAGGATGCTATGATTAATGAAATTACTGAAATTGGGAAAAAACTCGACCTTTTCACAAAGTTCCTATCTGATCCAAAGAAGACAGCATTCCTTATGGTTTTGATTCCAGAGAGGATGGCAATACTTGATACCAAGAGAGCTTTAGAAATGTTTGGAAAACTAAACTTAAAACTCAGCGGTATTATTGTTAATCAAGTATATCCTGTAGAACTTTTACAACGGGAGGAACTTAGCGACTTTCTAAGGAATAGGATAACAGGGCAACAGAATTATCTAAAAGACATCTGGAGTGAGTTTAAAGATCACATAAGAGCAATTTGTCCTATGTTTGATAGAGAACCTAAGGGTTTAGAGATGATAGCTAAAATCGCTGAGCGTGTATTTGAGAAACCTTGGATGGAAGGAGGAACCTTAAAAGAAGTCACAAGTGGTGAGTAACATGTCTGAAAAAGAACCAAAAACTTTATTAGAATTTGCAGCGGAAAAGCCTAATTTAAAGTTTTTCTTCACTGGTGGAAAGGGAGGGGTTGGTAAAACCATAGTGGCAGCGGGAATAGCGCATTACTATGCTGTATCAAAGGGTGAAAAAATCTTATTGGCTTCGCTTAACCCGGTTCACTCACTGTCAAGTATGTTTGGACAAGAGCTCTGGGGAGGAGGCATCAAGAAAGTTGAAGGTGTAGAGAATCTTTATGCTGTTGAAGTTGACATAAAAGAAACTGTGCAACGATATAAGGATCAACTTTCTGAAAGATTAAGATGGTTTCTGAAATGGGCAGACATCCCAGTTCAGGCAGATGATTTCACAGCCATCGCATCCACAAACCCAGCTTTCGAAGAAAGTGCCATGTTTGACGTCATGCTTGATCTTATGTTAAAGGAAATTGAAAACTATGATAAAATCGTTTTTGACTGTGCAGCCGTAGCTAATGCTGTGAGATTGCTTGGATTAGGTAAGATATATGATCTTTGGCTTTCAAGAATGATAGAGTCCAGAGAAGAAGCTATGTCACTTCGAGTAAAACTCTCCTTTAGAAAAGAAAAAGTGAAGGAGGAAATAAAGAAGGATCCGATGATGGCAGATCTACTAGAAATGAGAACAAAAATGCATGAGGCTAAAAAGTATCTAAATAATCCTGAGGCTACAGCATTCTTCTTCGTAACCATTCCACTTGCACTTCCGATCGCTGTCGTTAAAAGATTTATTGCGATGGTTCGGGGCTTTGATATACCAATTGGCGGAGTTTTCGTCAATATGGTGATACCTGAGGATGTTGTAAAAGGCAAAGTCACAGAATATATGGAAAACAAATATAAGGAACAACTAAACTATCTTGGAATAATTAAGAAAGATCTATGGCCTCTCGTTAGAGCAGAAGTTCCGTTATTCCAAACTGAAATCGTAGGTATTGACATGATTGCTAAAGTTGCAGACGCCGTCGCCAACTGGGAACCTCAAAGCTAAACAATCGATTTTTTAACATTTTTATTCTCCAAAACAAAAGTAAAACCATATGTTCGGCTTTTCGCTAAATTGTTTCGGAGGGGACTTCCCGTCTAGTGAACTACCATTCAACAAGTTGTATGGCTTCCTGAATCACTCATTCCCCAACGGGACATGTCAAACAGGCTCTACGGGCAGTTCCTGCCCTGAACGTGATGTGAATTTGAGAACCGGCGAGTGTTACCTCAGCTCGATTCTACTTACCATCTCTGCGAAACAGTACTTAAAGGTTAGGGAGTATCGTGAAAGTGAAAAAAGTAACACAATTCATCCCCCCTACACGTTGAGGGGGCTTCTTGCGGCGGAGTGATAAAGTTAAAAACAAAACATATCTTAAGCAGAATTGCTTTGAAATAGTTGTTAAATGCCCATGTTTACATTTACAGATTTTTCTCTCGTATTCTTCGCACTTACATTTTTACCAGAATCAATAGTTATATATTTTTTCTTTACTTTTTATCGCCAGCAGGGCTGGGACGGTCCGAATTCACGCCTGTGGATCTCTTTTTGAGATGGCTTGAACAGGACGACCCCTCCAGTAGGTAAGAGTAGAATGATCAACTCGCATTGTAAACTTCTTATTGTCACATTTGACGATATTGATATTTTGCAAGAGATAAAACAACGCGTTGGAGATTATTTGCAATGTGATATTGTCGCAAAAACCAACCACCATCCAAAGGTAAGAATGAGTGCTAAACAATATTTTGGATTGTTCTCAAATGCAAACGATTTCTTGTCTCTTCTTGTTCCTTTAAGAAATGGTTATGATTTTGTCCTAGGGATCGTTAAAAGAGATTTATATGTACCTCGGTTAAAGTTTGTGCTGGGTTTGGCAAATCCTCTGGAATCTGTAAGCATTATTTCCTTAGCCCGTTTAAAATCGTCCAATAAAAAACGGTATATTGATCGTGCTGTGAAAGAAGCTATTCACGAATTAGGACATCTCCTTGGCATAGAGCACTGTGGTAATCCAAAGTGTGTGATGAGATTCTCTAACAGGGTGAGTGATATCGATAAAAAAGACGATAAATTTTGTGAGAAATGTGTGCGTCTATTGCGAGAATAATACGTCTTATTTTTACTAATGAAATTGAGAAGGAATCCCTCGCTCAAAAAAAGCCTCTGATATGACTATTCTACCTGCGAGTGTATATTTTTCCAGAGTATTCCAAGTAGATCCCCCAGAATGATCCAAAAAGCCATAAACAAATAGAAATGCGTTGCTGATATATTAATAAACTCGAAAACAGGTATATGAATATATAAGATGGTAGTTACAAACTATTTTCGAATAACTAAATTCAAGGTGATGGTATGGCGGAACCGAGATATCCTGCAGAACATGAAAAACATCTATGTTATATGGTCGCAAGGGGAGGGCTTCTCATGGAAGAAGACCTAAAAACTCTCAAGGAACTGGTGTCAGAGGCTAATTATGTGTGCGAAACCTGTGGGCGGGCAGCTACTAAAGCAGAAAATCTGTGCCATCCCATAAAACTCTAAAATTCCAACTTGGAGGTGCTAAACCGTTGGCAGAATTACCTCCCAAATCCCGTTATCCCCCCGAGCATGTGAATCATTTGTGCTATATGGTACAGCGCCGAGGCCTTTTGATGAAAATAGATG
>JAECRW010000287.1 GCA_016294985.1 Candidatus Sifarchaeum marinoarchaea
AGCTCATTAGCTGGTGAGCATTTGACCCCCCTTCCGATAAAACAGGACTCTCGTTCCTCTTATGAGATAAGTAACGAAGACAAGTTTCCCAAATAGCTATTCAGGAGATGGTGGTTAAACCTAATGTCTTAAAATCTTCATCAAAGGACAGAGCGGGGATGTTCTTAAGCTCCCCTGAAATGAGTACATGTGAGAGGGCATCGACAAAAGAGATCTTTCTTTCCTTGCCAAAAAGATTGAATAAGGCAATGGCTTGATGATGTTGACTTTCCGTGGAATGAAAAATTCTATAGAGATCAATTGATTGATTGAAGGTCAGGGCCTCAGAGTAACCATATTGATAGAGAAGGACAGTCATGGCCTCCGAGATAATAAACCAGCTTGTATGGATCACGATTCGGTTTTGCTTGATTTCATTGAAGAGTTCTAAGGCGCGTTTGTGTTTTGCGTCCTTTTTTGAAAATAGGGCGATAAAGAAACTGGCATCGCAGTATATCGCATCAAATCCTTTTAGAGTCTTCATTATCGCTTCCGTACAAGATTGATTTATAGCTCTGAGCTACTGGCCGTAATTTTCCCTCTGGTTCCGGTAGGGCCTCAATAGAGTTTAACACAGTATCATAGCGATCCATTTCTCCGAGTAACTCAATGCGGGCAAACGCCTTGCCCCTTTTGTTAATTTGCAAGGCTTCACCAGGCTTCAGTAGCTTGTCCAGCTGTGTCAGCTTAGATCGAGCCTCACTTAGTTTCATTTCTGAGACTAACTCTGCCATGGCAACACCTTCTTAATTTGTACAAATCGATAGCAGAATGACATCTTCTGTACAGATTGTCAAGGAAAAAAGAGAGGGTAGCTACCCTTTCACTTGGAAGGAGAAAAAGATATAAAGATTAGTTGCAATCGAGAAGATGGGGCCATGATACGAGAGATTTCATCTGATGAGATAGATATAGCTGGGGAGATGGAACCTACCATAGCACATCACTCTTTGGTAAAACGAGGTGACTTTCGTCCCGGATACTTTTGATTGACAAAGATTCCGGCCTTTATTGCAGGGTTGAAAATCTAGTTCCTGACGCAGGTTCGGCTGAAAATGGATAGAAACAACGGTCGCGAAG
>JAECRW010000119.1 GCA_016294985.1 Candidatus Sifarchaeum marinoarchaea
GTCGAGTATTGACGTTAAAATAAATGTAGGTGAAATAACGGCTGAAAAACCTTATGTACTAATCGGACTCCCTGATGTTGGTTTGATAGGAGTCATAAGCGCATCACAATTAATTAAATCTCTTGATATGAAACCCATAGGATATATTGATTCTGAGCAATTACCACCCATTGCTGTTATCCATGACGCAGTACCTATGGGTCCTTTAAGAGTTTATGGCGCTGGGAATATCATCCTTGTTGTCAGTGAAATTCCATTACCTCCTAATCTTATACGCTCGTTCTCAAAAGAAGTGGTAAAGTGGGCTAAAAGCTTAAATCCTGCAGCAATTCTCTCTCTTGCAGGAATACCTGTACCAAATAGAATGGATCTCGATCAACCAGGTATATATGCAGTCACATCTGAACCTGCAAAGAATATACTAACGGAATTAGAGTCGATGCAAGTTCAAAAGCTTGAAGAAGGTTTCATGGCAGGACCATATGCCTCAATACTCAATAATTGCATAACAGAAGCCGTTCCTAATATCACATTTCTTGTTCAGTCTCACATGAACTATCCTGACCCAGGAGCAGCTGCTGTATTGCTTGAAACTATCGCTAAATTCCTGAATGTAGAAGTAGATTTAGAACCATTGTTTGAACAGGCTGAAGAAATTAGACTTCGAATGAGAGATACAATGAGACGAACTAGAGACACAATGCAACAAGTTGATAAAGCACAAGAATATGAAATCCCAGCCTTCTACGGCTAAGGGGGTGTAAAAATGCCAGAAAAAACAAAATCTATTGTAGAGATGATGGATGAGTTATTTGAAAGGATGGAGAAGTCTCTAAATCAAATTTTTCGAACAGGCTTTTTGAAACCCTCTTTTAACTTGAAACACTGTTGTCTGGAGCCACTTGTCGATATTAACGAAACAGCTGATGAAGTAATCGTCGTTTACGATCTTCCCTTTATTAAAGATAAGAATGACATTGAGATCAAGGCTACACCACATTCCTTAGAAATAGATGCGAAATTTAGAGAACCAGTGAAGCTCGAAAAATGGGGAACTGTTCAGAAGGAGACAGAGTTTAAACATTATCATCATGTGATTCGGAAGTTGCCAGACGAGATTGTTCCAGAAAATGCTATCTCAAGGTTTAAAGGTGGGTTGTTGGAAGTCCGTTTGCCCAAAGTTAAGCCATACAAAATTAAGATTGAATGAGATCTTTCCGACAAAACCTTTTTTTTTAATTTCACGGCTTCATAGTGTACGTAAATAATACTAATTGCCATTCGACAAGAAAACTTACATATATACTTTTCTTAAAGAATGCAGAGCATTTATATTTCTCCCTAACTAATAGAATTATTGAATCACCACCGATTTCTCTGACAAGTTTCTTCGGACGTCTTTAAAGTATTTTCAAAGGCAAATTCCTATTGAGAGGTTAAGCAGTTGGAAGAAGAGTTACCAGTTTGGTGTCAATTACGAAGGATGCCTATGGAACACGCTCCAGAAGACGCATTGGGGTTTGCAAAAGCACGCATAGATAGATTTGCTAGACGAAAATTCTGGAATGTTAGAGAGGTAGATGGAGATGATTTATTTGCGGGACATATCCTTTTGAGGGTTGCCGTTGCAACTGATCCAAGACTTAGCGCTTGGCTTGTAGAATTTGAGGGCGATCTTTTTGATTATCGATTTAGAAAGGCATCATTTTCAGAGATTATCACAGTGATTCGCTACTTCTTTGGAAAAAATAATGTTATGCCACTTAAAGTGCTTGAAGAAACGCTTGATATGCAAATAAGAAAGAAATATTCACTGGTTGAGGTCGGAGAGTTTTCAAAATATGTCAAAAAGCGCATTAGAACGCGCGATGGACGAACTGCCATAAAAAGAGAACGACAGGCCATTACAATTCCTAAAGGACTAAGGAAACACATCGGAGTTCACTTCATAAAAGTTCCAACAATAGTAGGTAAAAGACAGGTACTACTACTCAAAGGATGGGCGATAGCTCCTATTTTTGTATTTCGAGGAAGTATCAAACGTGCCTTTGAAGATACTTTAAAAACGAAGCTCGAAGGAATTCAAGAACAAATAAAATCTGACAAATCTCTTAGACCAATTATACGAGAACTTAGAGATTATATTAAACTAAACGAAAAAGACTTTATAAAGAGATTTGAAACCGAAATTAGCCCTAAAGGAAGGTTATTTCAACGTTTAAATTTGTTTCCTGAATGCATGAATCAGTTAATCTCCATCCTCACTGAAAAGGGACATTTAGGACACGGAGAACGCTTGCAGTTAGGACTTTTTTTGAAAAAATTGGGAATGCCAATGGAAGATCAAAAACGTTTCTGGTATCAAAAAGCCGTCGATAACATTGGACTGACATTTGAAGAATTCGATAGTAAAGTAGGTTATACTATTGACCATCTTTATGGAAAGGCAGGTGGTGGAACTGATTATGAAGCGCCTAAGTGTGAGACGATTATCACAAGTTACTATTGTGCATTCGCCCAAAAAGGCGCAGATGAAGTTATGAAAAGAATACAAAAGGAATTCGAAGCAAAAGACAAGCCTACTAATTTTAATCAAATTTTAGATGACTTAATGGCACATTTAATGAATAATGAACCAAGAAATGCTTGTGCAAAACTCTTCGAATTAAGATATGGTAAACGCGCTAAAAGAATCAGACATCCCATCAGTTATACGTCGTATGCAGCAAAAGTCCAAAAAGAGAAAATGGAACAGAAAAAAGAGGAAAAAAAACCTACGGAAGTTAATGGACATTTAAGTAAATAATCTTTAATTTGCGCCAGCTATTCTTGCGTTCTTAATCTTAATAGAAGGAATCAATACACCGGCTTCTTCTCTGCAATCTTGTGATATATCCGAAATACCTTGCAATAAATCAAAAACATGAATTCCAATCATTGCATTTTTGATAGAGTATTTCATTTCTCCAGCTTCTATAAGGAACGCCTCTGATAATAGACCTGAGAGTCTCCCACTTACTGGATCAGGTGAATCATGCAATGCCAAAATGAAAATTCCCTTTTGTGTTTCACTTATTAGGGTATCAAGGCTGCGCGCACCAGGTGTTATTCTTAAATTATTACCTGAAATTTGAGGTAATGTATTATAGGCGAGTCGCATACAGTTTCCAGTACTTTCTACAGAATCTTTTTTGGCTGTGTATGTGTCATAGAGATATGTACGCAATATTCCCTTTTCTATGACTTTTTGTCGAGTTTTAGGGCTACCCTCTCCATCGAATGGCAAACTTCTAAAGCCTGCTGCAGTGATTCCATCATCAATAACCGTGAGGTGCTCAGAAGCGATATGCTCTCCTTTCTTATCTACAAGATACGTTTTCTTCTTTTGTACATAGTCAGCATTTGCAGCTACTCCAATAATGCTGTAGAACAAAGGATAGACCGCATTCTGAAAAAATATCACAGGAACACTCATAGTTTCTATTTTTTTTGCACCAAGCATATCACAGGCTCGTTTAGACACAATCTCTCCTAACCACTGTGGTCGTAAATTTTTAAGCTGTCGACTACCCGATAAATCCGAGTTTGATGTCACATCACCTGCAGAGTTTTTTGCAACGGCTGAAGCGGAAAGCATCCCGAATGTACTCTCTGAACTGCATTCAACACCCTGAGAATTCATTAAAACACGTTGTTCTCTTGTCATAACAGCAGATCCATCAAGTACGACAGAAACAGAAGAACAATGCCCTGCATCTATTATTTGTTGCCCTATATCAATTATTTCTTCTGCCGAACTATGTGCAATATCGTCATCAAATATCTCTAGTACAATAGGAAGGGGCTTAGGTTCAGGCAACGACTCAAAATCTGGGTCGGGACTCCCCAATTTCATTGAAGAAACAGCAACGTTAACCATACGCTCAATTTCATCTAATTGATTGATTGACGATGTATATGAGAAACCTTGTCGACCAACATTATCGTAAACTCGCAGAGCTATTCCACTGTCGTCGATATTGCTTACAGATTTTATTGAACTTTTGGCGAATGACAGTCTTTGACTTACTATTTTTTGTACAAAAATCTCAGCCTGGTATGCTCCGCTTTTTGCTAATTTAAGCGCTTTTTCTGCACTGGCAAACAAATTTTCCACCGAATCACCGGCATGTTGCAACAAAAACAGAGTTTTTAAATCTTTGTTTTGTAATTATGACATTATCATATAACACAAATTTGTGAGATACATGTGTTTAACGTGTGAACTACTAGCTGTTGTTCCCCCACAATCGGGAGCACTTGGCGAGTTTCTTAAGTTCATTTATTGGGTCGGAAGCCTTGTATGCTTCCAATGGGAAATAGCGACTTTTAGAGTTGGTTCTTATTACTTGCCCGTATGTTCCGGATGTATTGGCATTTATACAGGCGCTTTAATAGGTTTTGCTAGTCTTCCACGGTTGTCTAATCTTTCAAAACAACTGTTTCAGTTACGATTCGCCATTCCTCTTTTAGTTCCAATGTCCGCCTATTTCTTCATTCTTAACTATGAACGATTTATCCTCCATGCGTATGTCATTCCTGGAATAAAGGAAATTTATTTTGCTTTGGGGCTACTTTTTGGATTTGTATTATGCAATATTGCCTTTCGTCTTGCTCTCCTTGAAGATGAATTTCATCCCGCTGTTGACCAACATATTACTAAATTCGTGGAATTTATGGGTAGGTTAGTTCTTCCTGGCGTTTTAGTAGGCGTTGTTAGCATAATCCTAGGTCTTTCCTTGTTTGGATACGCCTTTGATATGCTTCTTCTGGTTCTAGGTAGTCTTTCTTTTATTCTAGGATTAGTAATTCTTTTAATATTAATAGTAGGCTTCTCTATTAGATTATGCTTAGGACTATTTTAAGCCTGTC
>JAECRW010000288.1 GCA_016294985.1 Candidatus Sifarchaeum marinoarchaea
ATCGAGTTTATATTCATACCCGCACCTACAGAGGCAAACACAACAATATCTCCTTTTTCCAACTCATGGTTCTCGAGTTTGCCTTTAAGCAACAGGTCGAGCAACGTAGGCAAAGTTGCGACTGAGCTGTTTCCAAGCCAAGATATTGTCATGGGCATGACGTAAGGTGGTACTTCCTTCTCTCCGTATAACTTATACAAACGCTTTAATATTGCCTCATCCATCTTTGCATTCGCCTGGTGTAGAAGAACCCTTTTTATATCACCAAGGGATAATCCTGCCTTTACAAGGCTCTCCCCTACTACTTTCGGAACTGTCATCAAAGCATACTCATACAGCCTATGACCATCCATTTTAAGGAACAAGTCGTTGTCTCCATAATGAGGATTATATGATTTACCCATCCGTAGCATATATGCATGGTTAAGGGTATCAGACCTGGTAGCGTGAGACAGGATCCCAACAGGCTCTCTGCTTGCTATTGCCTCAACTATTGTAGCCCCTGCTCCATCAGCATATATCATACTGTCCCTGTCATGGGGATCTGAAATCCTGCAAAGAACCTCTGCGCCGATAACAAGAACTCTCTTGGTGTCACCGGACTTAAGAAAATAGTCAGCCTGTATCATTCCCTGGAGCCAACCAGGACAGCCAAAGATGACGTCATAGGATATTGTGTTTGGATTCTCTATCCCCAATTTTTGCTTTACCCTTGAAGCCAGGCTTGGAACAAAAGCAGACCTCTTATTATCTGCACTCACATCTCCAAAATTGTGAGCAACAATTATGGAGTCAAGGCTCTCTTTGTCAATCTCTGATGACTCAAGGACATCCTTTGCTGCCAGATAAGCGGTATCAGAGGTCACAAGGTCGTCTGTAACATGCCTCCTTTCTGTAATACCTGTTATCTTTTCAAACTTCTCAATAATCCCTTCATTTTTCTCCTCGAATTTTTTCCCATCCGGATCATAAAACTCATTTGTCAGAAAATCCCTGTTATGAACCCTTCTTGTGGCCATATAACTACCAGTTCCAACAATAATGGAATGAATATCTTTGCTCATAGCGTCTCGTTTAAAATAATAATCATGTAAATTGCGCACTGGTGTCTAA
>JAECRW010000120.1 GCA_016294985.1 Candidatus Sifarchaeum marinoarchaea
CTGGGGCATTGAACCGGATGTAATTGCAATTGCGAAAGGCATTGCTGCTGGATTGCCACTTGGAGCCTGTGTAGCGAAAGCAGATATTATGGATTGGGATCCTGGTGCACATGCTTCGACTTTTGCAGGTAATCCTGTATCTTGCGTAGCAGCACTGGAAACCCTTAATATATTAGTTGACGAAAACTTAGTCGACAATTCAGCCAGATTGGGAGAATCCTGCATTAAACGACTCAAAGAAATGCAGGAGAAGTATGAACTAATCGGCGATGTCAGAGGAAAGGGACTTTTCATCGGCATTGAACTTGTTAAAGACAGAAAAACTAAGAAACCTGCGAAAGAAGAAGCTCACGAAGTAATCTTTCAATGTTTTAAAAAAGGATTGGCGATAATCACCGCAGGGTATTCAACAATTCGAATCGCACCACCCTTAGTCATTACAGAAGAACTAATGGATATCGGACTTGAAATATTTGAAGAAGTTTTGCGTAATGTGAACGCTGGATAACTCTTTATCTCTTTACCATCTTTTTTCTTATAAGAAAACACAATTATTTCATTTTTAGCGTACAGTATTGTTTTTTTAATTACATATTACACTTAGTTTTGTTTACCATTCTTTGGTTGAATTCACAAAAAGAGTCACCCATGGAGGGAAATATAATTACAGAAGCTGAATTTAAAGAACTTCATTTTCAAGGAGCTCCAAAAGTCATAACAGAAATTCCAGGACCGAAGTCTCGTGCAATATTGGAAAAACAAAAACTTCTTGACTCAAGTGTCGTTAGTTATCCTCTAACGTACAGATTTGCCTTAGAGGTTGGAAAAGGAGCAACATTAATGGATGTTGATGGGAATATCTTTATTGATTTTTCTGCTGGAGTGTCGGTATGCAATGTAGGGTATTCAAATCCTGATGTCCTCGAAGTGGTTAAAAATCAAGCTGATAAGATCATTCACACCCTAGATATCCCTACTCAGGCTCGCATCGATATTTTGGAAGCACTTTCTAAAATAGCGCCAGGAAATATGAAAGGCAATTCAAGGGTTGTTTTTGGAGGACCAACAGGTTCTGATGCTGTTGAAGCTGCAATAAAATTAGCCAAAATAAATAAAAAGGGCTATAGAATCATTACTTTTGAAGGGGGATATCATGGACAGACCTCAGGGTCACTGGCTGCAACTGCAAAGAAAAGTTACAAGGAGAACTATATTCCCTTAATTCCAGGAATTGTTCATGTGCCGTATCCCTATTGTTATCGCTGTCCCTTTGGAAAAGAAGCCGATGCATGTGATATGGAATGCCTTCGATATATTGATCATCTCTTTGAGGATCCTTACTCAGGATTAGTCCAGCCAGCGGGCATGATTGTAGAGCCAATCCAAGGTGAATCAGGAATTATTATTCCGCCCAAAAAGTTTATTCAAGGGTTAGCAAAATTATGCCAAGAAAACGATGTGTTGTTCGTATGTGATGAGATTCAAGCAGGTTTAGGTCGCACTGGTAAATGGTGGGGTTGTGAGCACTTCGATGTCACACCTGATGCGATCACCATTGCTAAATCAATAGGAGGTATTGGTTTCCCGCTAGCGGGGATGATTTACAAAAAGGAATTCGATGTATGGGGCCCGGGCGACCATGCGGGAACCTTCAGGGGTAATGTCCTTGGATGTGCAGCAGGTGCAGCGGCCATTAAATTCACAGAAGAAAAACGTCTTGTTAAGAGGTCTGCAGAACTAGGTGATTATGCGTTTAAAACGCTCAAAGATCTGCAAGATGAAGTTAATCATATAGGTGACGTTCGTGGTAAAGGTCTCTTTTTAGGTGTAGAATTCGTTGAAGACAAAGATACTAAGAAACCCGCTGAAGATCTTCTGAAAAAAGTCGTTGCAAAGTGTCTAGAACGTGGGGTAGTCGTTTGGAAGGGAGGCCACTGGATAAATGTCGCGCGTTTCATCCCTGCCTTGACCATAACCAAAGAATTGCTCTTTAAAGGGTTAGAAATCTTTTCAGAAGTTGTAAAAGAACTTGATAAAACTTCTTAACTTATTCGGCGGGAAGTCCCCTTCCGAAAGGTGGGGGATGAAAGCCGCAAGGTTTTTATAATTTTTTGCACAGAGTAGTTGTGATGAATATCGGGAGGAACGCAGGGGTACAAGACTCTCGATAGGAATGCAGAAGATGGAGTCCCTGTGGAGCTAGGATTCGTACAGTTTCTAACCAGCGCGGATAACCGCGAAGGTAAAAATAAAATAGAATTTGGCGAATCCGTATAGTGTGATGCTGGAACTAAGGTTGCCTATCACAGAATGCCAGGTGGACGGGCCATCCCCATAGGGATGATCTGCGACACACAGCCGAACGTAAAACGAAAGTTTCCCGCAAGGGTTGGGAGGACTCGCAGGAAGCCCCATCCGTCAGGATGGGGTAGTTCACGCCCTTCATTTCCTTTTTCTTAATTTGATCATTCAACTTATAAACTACCTCACGCTAAAGCCGTGAGGCTTTTAGCTGTACTTGGTCTCAGTCCTCTACCTACACGAGATAGAGTTTCAACCTCATCGCACGCTAACACATGGGCGTGTTTACCGCAGCCCAGCCCAATAATCCGCCTATAGCGTCGGGCTATATTACGTGCACCCTCATAGTGTCATCCAGGAAGGGGGAAACCTCAGCCAGTTTGACTTTGGCGGTAGCAACAACTTTCATAATATGTTACTTTGGTCATACAATTATTTAAGAGCGGGGAGACCTTGGTACAAGTAAAAAACTCCCTCAATTCCTCCCCACCCTAAAGGGTCGGGGCTTCCTTGAGGGGGAGCTGTGAATTGTGAGGATTTAAAAAAATGAAAGGAAACCAATTCTATATTGTAGATGTTTTTGCAGAAAAGAAATATGCAGGGAATCAGTTGGCGGTATTTAGGGATGGATATAAATTTTCTGATGAAGAAATGCAACTTATCGCAAAAGAAATGCATTTTTCAGAGACGACCTTCATTTTATCAGATGAACCAGAAAATAATGGATATAATGTAAGAATATTCACACCTGCACGCGAGGTGCCGTTTGCAGGACATCCCACTTTAGGCACTGCTTATATCATCCAAAGAGAAATCATTAAACAACCTGTTGAATTAGTGAATTTGAATCTGAAAGTTGGTCAAATTCCTATCGATCTCCACTATAAAAATGGAGAATTAGACAATTTGGTGATGAAACAAAAGGATCCGACTTTTGGATCAGAATTGTCTATAGACGCACTATCAGTAGTTCTCAATATCGAAAACAATGAAATTGATGATCGATTTCCCATCCAAGAAGTGTCAACTGGGGTTCCATTCATTATAGTTCCAATACGGACACTTAAGTCAATAAAACGAATTAATGTCAATACTGAAGAATATTTCAGCTTGATTGAAAACACACAAGCTAAAGCTGTACATGTCTTCTGCCCCGAGACTCAGTACGAAGAAAATCACGTTCATGTCAGGATGTTTGCCTATTATTACGGTGTTCCTGAAGATCCAGCAACAGGAAGTGCAGCAGGATGTTTAGCCGCATATTTAGTGAAGCATAGGTACTTTGGCAAGAATAAAGTTGATATCAGAGCAGAACAGGGGTATGAAATCGGAAGACCTTCATTACTATTCTTAAAGGCAGAGGAAACAGAAGATAAAATAGATGTTTATGTGGGGGGAAAGGTACAAATGGTTGCTAAGGGAGATTTTTTGTGAATTATTTCACCTTTCCCCAAAGGAAGGGACGTCTTTAGCTATTTATACCCTGTTTCAACAAATTTTTTTATGTCATCTATGCTCATATCCTCTAATCCTAATTTTTCCATTGTCCTTCCCCTTTCAAAGAAGTCTATATCAAAATATTTTCTTAATGCTGATTCCGCTAGATTAATGAACGAATCTATCATAGGCGTGGGGATAGCTAATTTCTTTCCAAGCGAAGATAATGGAACACAAGTATATGGAACACCTTCCAGGATGTACCTATGATTAATGCTTCTTGGACTTTCAATTCCTTTATAAACATGTGTGTTTTGTATTGCTTCATACAAGTCTATACCTTCGGAGCCGTATGTTTGTTTCAACCATTTCCTAGCTGAGATTACTTCCACACCCATTGCTTTAGCAATTGCTAGTCTCTCTTTATCAACATCTTCTATAATTGATGCTGTATGTTCTGTTACACCATCTATATAATATTCGAAATCATATTGTCTGTCTATTCTAGTAGCATTGAGAATTGTAATGGGAACATGAAATATACCACCCAAATTGCCCAAACTTGTTTTAAGAACATTGTCTACAGGAGTAAACTGCGGGTAAACATCTCCCACTAAACTCGCTACAGCTTCAGTTTTATATGAAGGTATGGCAGCGATATTGACACTATTCTTTACACCAAATATTTTCACAGAGGGAGGTTTGATACGTCTGGAAGCATACATGAATGTTTGAGCCTCTGCTATTGTTACATCTGGTGGTTTCTGACCTTTTTCTTTGTAATGGTCATTTATAATTTTGTCAACATGTAGAGCTCCAAAACATCTTCCAGGATTTAACAAGATTGTTTGCCCATCCCTTAAATGAGGTGCACACTTCTTCGCGATGTATTCGTGTCCAGTAGCAGGTACAACAACCATAATTGTATCTCTGTCTTCGATCACTTCCTTAATATCAGAAGAAATTATATTGAGTTTTCCAAAAATATGTCTAACATAATCCTCAACGAGTTTTTCAGTTTTTGGTGTTAATGAATATTCACGTCTCAGTCCAGCCTCCAAATGTTCTATACCCTCAGGAAATATATCTTCTTCCAAATCAAGAGTATATCTTAAGTATATTCCAC
>JAECRW010000121.1 GCA_016294985.1 Candidatus Sifarchaeum marinoarchaea
GGATCTGTGGGGGGACGTCATCGGAAAGAAGTGCTATGAAGTGTATAAAGGGTTGACTGCGCCCTGTTCTGAGTGTACTGTCGAAAAGGTGGTTAATGAAGAAAAAATAGTGGTTTCCGAACAAGTTAATATACTTCCAGATGGAGGGCGTATGCACGTTTTGGTCACCAGTTCTCCGGTAAGAGATGCTGAGGGAAACATCGTTGCTGTTGTGGAAGTAGAGAAGGATATCACCAAACGAAAACAATTAGAACTGCAACTGAAAGATTATACAGAAAATCTCGAAAAGATAGTTGAGGAACGAACAAAAGCCTTAAGGGAATCGGAAGAGAGACTGCAGGCAATTTTGACTGGAATTGGAGACCTCATCACCATTCAAAATAAGGATTTAGGCATCATCTGGGCAAATCAACCAATTAAGGATCTGTGGGGGGACGTCATCGGAAAGAAGTGCTATGAAGTGTATAAAGGGTTGACTGCGCCCTGTTCTGAGTGTATTGTCGAAAAGGTGTTTAATGAAGAAAAAACGTTTGCTTCGGAACAATCTTTCATATCTTCTGATGGACAACGTATTCATACTTTGGTCACCAGCTCTCCTGTAAGAGATGCTGAGGGAAACATCGTTACTGTTGTGGAAGTGATTAAGGATATCACAGAACGAAAGAAATTGGAACGACAATTAATTGAGTCAGAAGAGCGTTATCGTGGATTATACGAGTCTTCAATAGACGGAATTGCCTCTGTGGATATGGAAGGAAACATTGTGGAATGCAATCAGGCCTACGCGGATATGCTCGGATATACAAAGGAAGAACTGTATAACTTAAAATTGCTGGAAATCACGCCCAGCAAATGGCATGCTATGAACCAAAAAATCGTTGCTGAACAAGTGTATACAAGGGGCTATTCGGATGAGTTTGAAATAGAACGCATCAAGAAAGACGGCACAATCATTCCTGTTTCTGTAAGGGTATGGCTCATCAAAGATAAGGACGGCAAACCTAGTGGAACGTGGGGCATCGTTCGTGACATTACTGAACGAAAAAAACTGGAGTTACAACTAAAGAACTATACGGAAAAACTAGAAAAACTCGTTAAAGAGAGGACCTTGAAACTCAAAGAGTCAGAGGAGCGCTATCGCGGGTTGTACGAATCCTCCATAGACGGCATTGCTTCTGTGGATATGGACGGAAACATTGTGGAATGTAATCAGGCTTTTGTGAATATGCTCGAATATACAAAGGAGGAACTATATGAATTCAACTATCAGGAACTCACGCCTAGTAAATGGAGTGATATGGAAACAAAAATCTTCACTGAACAAATAATTCCACGGGGCTATTCGGATGTGTACGAAAAAGAATTCATCAAGAAAGACGGAAGAATCTTCCCTGTCTCTGTAAGATTATGGCTCGTCAAAGATAAAGAGGGCAATCCAATTGGAGTGTGGTGTATCGTTCGCGACATCACGGAACGAAAGAAATTGGAGAGGAAACTGAAACAATACACTAAAAACCTAGAGGCGTCGGAAGAGCGCTATCGCGGGTTGTATGAGGCATCGATAGATGGCATCGTCTTTGTAGATATGGAGGAAAACATTTTGGAATGCAATCAGGCCTTCGCGGATATGCTTGGATACACAAAGGAGGAACTGCATAACTTAAACTATCAGGAACTCACGCCCAGTAAATGGCGTAATATGTACGAAAAGATCTTCGCTGAAAAAGTACTTCCAAAGGACTTTTCGGATGTGTACGAAAAAGAATTGATCAAGAAAGACGGCACAATCGTCCCCGTCTCTGTAAGAGGATGGCGCATCACAGATAAGGATGACGTCCCAACTTGTGGGTGGGCTATCGTTCGCGACATCACCGAGCGCAAACAGGCGGAGGAAACAATTAAAGAGTATACTGAACATCTCGAAAAACTCGTTCAAGAGAGGACATTGGAACTCTCAGATTCAGAAAAACGCTATTAAGGTTTCAAAGGAAAATAAAACATCGGAAACCATACTAAATTATTCACAAAAATCTGATCTTAGAGATTTCTGTGGAGCATAATGGTCATGATTCTCTCTAAAAGAGTCTGGAAAACACACACCAAGTAGAATTGGAACTGAGAGGCAAGACATATATCCAACGAACTATTCCGTGAAAAGATCACGTCCAGTCCTGTTCTTTCTTCTAGAAGTTTTTTATACAACCGACAATATCCCATTTTTATTATTCAGGTAATTATATCACAAAATTTGTATTTTTCCACAAAATTTAAATTTATTAAGCATAACTATATCTCGAAACCTGCGACATGGACTCCAAGAAGGATTTAATTCAATAGTGCAGATGAATCAAATGTTCTTTTCAAAGAAGACATGAAAAGAGTTATACAAAAGATGAAAGTGCAAAAAGGGAGGACCATCCATTGAGGATATACTTCGTATAAGAAGGCTTGCTGCTCACGTTAGAAGGCTGAAATAAAAATCCCTTGAACTTATTTGAAAAAGAGATGAGGTATCGACCAAATGAGGGGAAGATGGAAAGTCGAAAAAGCACGAATTGAACTCGAATATGCAATGAAAAAGTATGACAAAGCAAAAGAAAAACTTGAGTCATTTATTGAAGTAATCGAACAGTTAGAAAACGATAATTTAATGGACAAAGAAATCACTAGGATGAAAGATCACTACTTAGGGACATGGGTGAACTTTCCTTCAGGTGATGGAAGAAAGAACTCAGACAAGTTACGATGGTTAAAACAGAACTTTGAAGATAAAATCCGCGAAGTAGAATTCGATATGGCTTCTTACTCCATCGAGTTACAGGAGCGCTTCATAACCTACTTTAGAACACTAACGGGTGAAGAAGAAATGACACGCATTCAACTCTATAAGATGTGGAGAATGGCGCAGAGATAGAAAAATGGAATTACAGATGACATGAACGGGTACATAAAATCTATCAAGAATAAGACAATACCTTAAAAGAGATAAGAGTGAACTTAGAGTTCACGAAAAAGGCGATAACGACAACACCATCGTAAAAGTTGAGATATTACACATAGCGGTGGACGCGTATGAATTAGGGGAGTTTTCAAAAGAAGACCTACGGAAAATTACTCACCATTACTCCTCAGAAATAAATCAACACCAGCATGAAGTAAATGAGGATCGCACAAAAAGCTATGGATGAGGAAATCAAGACAAAAGTAGGGACGTGGTATATAGAAGAGCCTTGTTGACATACATTCCTCTTATACATCCCCTACACATCTTTTTTATTGTATTATTTTGGGTTAGCTGGTGGACATGTTGATACAGAGTCGAAATAATTCGCTCATAGCATAATATTATTTTAGAACGCCAAAAAAGAAAAAGTCACGTTTCAGAGAACTTGTATTTTTCCCGGAATACCAAAAAATGATTTTGGAGAAAAAATGACTCTGGTATATATTTAGACGATTGGTGAGGAAGTGGTCATAGGATGTTCAAAAGGGAGTCAGCAGAGGATTATTTTGAAAGGGGAGAAGAATATTACAACCAAGGACAATACAAAGAGGCGATAAAAGAATACAAGATGGCGTTAACGATCGATCCAAAATTCTATTGGGCATGGATATCCATGGGACAAGTTTACAGAAAGTTAGGCAATAACAAAAAAGCCGTTGAGTGCTATCAAAAAACTGTGGAAATTGATCCTAAGAATAAATTTGCATGGAATTGGATGGGACTCACTTACGGAGAGTTAGGCGAGTACAAGGAGGCGATTGAATGCTATCAAAAAACTGTGGAACTCTACCCCGAGGATGGATATGCATGGATATCTATGGGACACGTTTACAGAAAGTTAGGCGATAATAAAAAAGCCATTGAGTGCTATCAAAAAACTGTGGAAATTGATCCTAAGAATAAATTTGCATGGTTATGGGCGGGAGAGACTTACAGAGAGTTAGGAAATAACAAGAAGGCAATTAACTGCTATCAAGAAGTAATGAAACTAGATCTTGAGTATGTAGAAGCATGGTACAACATGGGGATAGCTTATTACGATTTAGGCGAGTACAACAAGGCCATTGAGTGTTTACAAAAAGTAGTGGATATCGACCCTGAGGATGCAGATACATGGCTCTACATGGGATATGCTTACGACAAGATAGACAATAAAAACAATGCGCTTAAGTGCTATCAAAAAGCTGTGGAACTCTACCCTGAAGATGGAGATGCATGGATATCTATAGGACAAGTTTACAGAAAGTTAGGTGATAATAAAAAAGCGATTGAGTGTCATAAAAAAGCCGTGAAAATCGACCCGAACCACCAGAGAGCATGGAGCCACATGGGAGACGCTTACAGAGAGTTAGACAAGCACAACAAGGCGATTGAGTGTTATAAAAAAGTAGTGGAACTCGACCCTGAGGATGCAAAAGTATGGTCCACTATGGGATGGGCTTACAACAACAAGGCAATTGAATGTTTTGAGAAGTCCTTGGAGATAAATCCAGACCAACCATTTCTTAAAAAAACTTTAGAAAGACTAAAGTTCTTAAGAGAACTTTGGAAAAACTAAAAGTCTGGTTATAATCCTCTACAACTTCCTTTATTGCATTACCCAGGTTAGTGAACAAGTTGATATAGAGTCTACCTCAAACAAACATCGAGGTAGACTTCAGACAGTACCAACAAATCCTATCAAATATAACTAACGGTAGTTACTTTAATAGCAGGCTTCAGTTCTCCGCTGAAAACCGAAGCGGCGATTTGTCGTGTTACGGGTTCCCTCACCAACTGACACGGCTGGGGTGAGTTCATCCCCGCTTATGGGTCTACTGTTCGAGAAAGA
>JAECRW010000122.1 GCA_016294985.1 Candidatus Sifarchaeum marinoarchaea
AGTCTTAAAATACAGCACGGTAGATGAACTCCTCTCAAAAATTCCTTATAAATATGATATTAAAGTAATTCCAAAAAAGACGTTGGATGATGATTTTCTAAAGAATTTTGGATTCCCTTATAAGAAAATGGGAAATATCATTCGCTTTTTTACTCATAATCATTCTGAAGTCAATGAACTTAATGCTAAGCTGTTAGAGAAAGAGGACTATATACTTGAGTTTAGCACCTCAGGGGTTTCACTTGAAGACATCTACTATTTCTGGATGCAGAAAGAGACCTAAGGATCGGATGAATCTTAAGAATGTAATCCTATATGCTTTGTAGCATTTCCCTAGATTTTAGGCAGTTCAAGAAAAGGTGGGCGGGGTGGGATTTTCAGAATAAGCGATTTTCGCATTCTTCTTTCGAACCCACGATTTCCGATACCTCCATAACTTTCTTATGAAGATACTCCGGAACCCGAATCCGGAATCATACCATGCTAGACTACCCGCCCATGGTATTTTGGAATATGGCTTTGAGTTACTTAAAGGAAAGGATCCTCTCGGACCTTGAGCCAAAATAGTTTTCGGGTTCTATTTATTAATTATAAATAGGTTTCTATGAATATAGATAAAATTTTTGCTTTTCACATCCTTTTAAACTTGGTATTAAAACCCTTTGAAATAACACCTAAGTTAATTGCAATATATTCGTACGAAATAATATAATAGTGAAATACAAAATATATCTGAGCGAGCTATGACGTTTCTGACCCTGTAGAAATTAATTTGATGATAGGGATCTTGAGTGAGTTGAGCTCGCTCGTATTTTCACTTTTTCTATTTTTAACCCGACAAAACCTGGTAAACCCCTAAATAAAAGGAAAAAATATTTTCACTTACACATCGCTCTCACTGCGCCTTTAAATCGTATTTTGTAATAATAAAACTTAGAGAAACATGCAACTCGTAGAAAGCCAAAAACTAATTTAATTGGGCAAATGTGTTGCCCTTATATAGAGTCCTTTAAATAAGGGTGTAGCTGAACGAACAGCAATGCAACAGGGTGTGATACGCCGTTAGTAAAGAAATGGCTTTCAAGAGTCTTGCAAGTCCATCAATCGGGCTTGGAAGGATGTTTTTCGGAAGGTTTAGATAAAATGCTATTGACCGATATTTTCGAAGAAGAATTACAAAGTTCTACAGTATTTCGGGATGAATCTAAGTTAAGTGCCGCATATGTGCCATCGTCTTTGCCACACAGGACATCAGAGCTTCGAGAATTGATTCGTTTATTTTTAGGCGTGATGAAAAATCCATGTAAAATGAGTCAACAAGTTATCCTTAGTGGAAGTATTGGAATCGGAAAAACTGCGCTCTCAAAATGTTTTGGCAAGATATTGGAAGAGTATGCAAAAGCGCATAAAATAAATCTACATTATGTTCACGTCAATTGCAGGCGCAAGAAGTCCCGTTTCTTAATCTTACGAGAAGTGGTGCATCATTTTAACCCAACTGTGCCACATAGAGGCTATTCACCAGAAGAACTACTTCATATGCTTGATCATTTATTGGAGTCGCAGAATATCCATTTAGTATTAGCGCTCGATGAACTTGATTTTCTTTTGCGAAAAAATGATGAATCACTCCTCTATGACCTCATAAGATGGACCGATGAACAATTAAACGGTGTTCAACGAGTTTCTCTTATTCTTATTGTCCGTGACAGAGCATATCTGAAGGATTTGGATGCTGGCACGCTTAGTTCTCTTCAAAATAATCACATCTACCTTGCGCCTTATTCGGCTTTTCAACTTAAGGATATTTTACAGGAACGAGCACAAGAATCCCTACTTGACTTCGCAGTAAAACTTGACGTTATCAACCTCATTGCCGACATTGCCAGTGAACGGGGCGATGCACGCTTTGCCCTTGAACTTTTGTGGCGGGCTGGAAAATATGCTGATCGCGATAGAATCACATCAATTCTCCCAGAACACGCTAGATTGGCTAAAGCCGATATACACCCCGATTTTAGAAAAGATATCTTCCAAGAACTGTCACTACACCATCGACTGGTGTTATTATCCATTATTCGACAGCTGAAAAAACATCGTGCTGCCTATACTACAACAGGAAGCGTTGAGGCCACCTACAACATCATCTGCGAAGAGTATCTAGAGACTCCACGAAAACATACCCAATTGTGGGAATACATCAAAGACCTTGAACAGTTATGTCTGATCACTACTAAACTCTCTGGTAAAGGCGTGCGCGGTAAAACCACCTTGATTGGCCTACCAGATGCACCCTTGTTCCTGCTCGAAAACGAACTTCAAAATAGTTTAAGGAGTGTGAAAAATGACACTTGACATACCAGATATTCTTATTCAAAGTTCTCCCTTTCCACCTATTGAAGAAGTACTCTCTTCAAAGGGCAAAATAAAAATTCTAAAGATCTTAACGCACTACGAAGAGTTAAACATCTCTGAGATCGTACGAAGAGCACAACTCAATCACGCAACCGTTTCTCAACATCTCGATTATTTTAAAACTGTAGGAATAGTACAGGAAAAAGCATTTGGTCGTATAAGGATTTATCGACTATCACCCGAGGATGCGAAAGTAAAGGTTATACGTGATTTAATGGAGTCGTGGGAACACTCAGAATTAGAAAGTGATATGCAAAACAGACCTGGATCATATATAAAGACTTTTTAATGACCCAAGATAGGTCCCATCGGTTAAATACGCGTCAGCATTAGCAAGTTCGATGCATTCATTATCGAAAAGTGGTCCGATAAACTTTGACTGTGGATCATTAAATGCCGTTCCTTTGATTAACGGATGGAATGCGGGAAATATTAAGATTTCTGGATTCCCAATTTTTCTTTTAATGATGTTTTGGTCTTTATCAGCCAAGTCATCGTTTAATGAAATCAATTTTTTTGAAAAATACTTCAGAATCTTCTTTTTATTCCACTTTGTTTTTATCCAGACCTTTTCGCTGTGATGTATTCCCAAAGAATCCTTTAACCTAATCGCGGGATGGTTATGCCCCATAAATAGTGTATTTACATCTAGTAAATCAATTGCGGGCCAAGTATGCCCATGCAACAATCCAATTTTCTTTGCTCCATTCTTAAGTATATATCCTTTTGAGGGATGATAGGCTATATTCTTTGGAATTACCTTCTCCAAATTACTATCATGGTTTCCTGGAATAATTTCAATCTTAACTAATTTTAATAAACTCTTAAGAATACGTGGTATTTCTTTCCACTCTTGAAAAGAAATATTTGGGATATTATGTTTCAAATCTCCAAGTATTATTAAGGTCGATGGAGTATATTCACGAATGAGTTTTTTTAACTTACTTTCAATAAGAGGAGTTTGTGAGGGAAAATATAAACCATTCCTAGCAAACCGAGTTTCAAGGCCAACGTGGAGGTCTGCTACAATGAGTATGCGTTCATCACTTTCAAGTAATAATGCAGTCTCAGCTTCTATTGGCTTATAGAACTCCACTTATAGAGCACCTCTTCTGGAAGAATAACAAACTTAACTACGAGTATTACGTAATAAATTGTCTCCTAGAGTTCTATGCGCTTCTTATGACTTCGTACCTTTATAACTCTGGCCTAGAAGTACAATATTTGCCAGAAGTGCATTAAGTTGAATTTCTTCATTGGCACCTTCGCTTAATCTGAATTCTGCCTCCCCTAACAAGTTCATAAGCTTGATTTTTAGGCTGTCATCTTCAAATTTTACTATTTCAGAATTCATTTGTTTGAGAATATCTATGCCTGATAGACCATATTTAATAAGTAAGTTATGGAGTTGTTCCCGAGCTTCCATAAAATTTTTATTCAGCGCATACTGTATCATTTCTCTAATTTCATCGGGATGGACGCGTCCAGTTACTTGGTATACAACATCGGCATTGATTTTGTCGCCATACGCAGCAGCAGCAGCTTGTAGAATGTTGATACTTTTTCGCATGTCTCCTCTTGAACCTTCTAAAACAGCATTAATGCCTTCTTCAGTAAGAGTAGCATCTTCTTTTTTGGCAATATTCTTAAGTTGCTTTTTAACATCCTCTTGAGATAACGGAGGAAATCGAAATATAGAACATCGTGATTGTATTGGCTCGATTATTTTACTTGAGTAATTACCTATAAGTATAAATCTGCATGTGCGTGTATATTTCTCCATTGTCCTTCTTAATGCCTGTTGTGCATCTGAAGTCATATTATCGGCTTCATCTAATATAAGAATTTTGAAGGGTGCGTCTCCTAACCCCATTGTTCTAGCAAAATTCTTTACGGTCGTTCGAATGACATCTATTCCTCTAGTATCGCTTGCATTCAGTTCTAAAGTATTTCCTTCAAAGTATTCTCCAAATAAATCACGGGCTAAACATAATGCCGCTGTTGTTTTGCCTTTTGGGAGATCTTTATTCTGAAGATCTTGTCCCAGGAGGTCCAACAAATAAACAATGCGGCATTGATTTCATCTTAACAAATGACTCCAGTCTTTGTACTATGCTCTCTTGATTTATGATTTGCTTTAGACTTTTTGGGCGGTATTTTTCTACCCACATCGCATACTCTTCAAACATATTTTCCACTTCTCCTAGTTCTATGAAGATTTACCCTAAGAGATTCGTAGGTTATCGGCAGATCATAGACACTTAATTCTTTTTAAGTGTCTCCCGCCAATTCAGTTAAATTGTTATAAATCGAAAACAATATAAGGTCATTGGAATGCTTGAAAGATGGAGATACTTCTAAGCAGCCCTTATCAATGTTTAGTTTCAATTCTATCGCGATACACAAATATCT